>CAMOTK010000067.1 GCA_946625715.1 uncultured Prevotella sp.
CAGCCCGTACCAAACTCAATCTCTACATAGCGGTCTTCGATGACGGGAATCTCGCGGCCTACCAGTGGTACAATCACCTTATGGCCGCGCAACCACTGGTTCTTCGGGTCTTTCGGGTTTACGCACATTGCCGTATCGCCCATGATGGTTTCCGGACGTGTGGTAGCCACCACAGCATAGTAGCCACCCTTGTCCTTATGAATCACGTTGCCGGCTTCCACGAGTGCCTGCTCGTTGTCCAACGACTTCAGGTCGGCCACGTAGTATTTCAGATAGTACAGCTTCGACTGCTCTTCCTTGTACACCACTTCCTCGTCGCTCAGTGCCGTCAGAGCCTTCGGGTCCCAGTTCACCATACGCAGGCCGCGATAGATGTAACCCTTGCGATAGAGGTCTACAAACACCTTGATGACGCTCTTTGAGCGCTTCTCGTCCATCGTGAATGCCGTACGGTCCCAGTCGCACGAGGCACCCAGGCGGCGCAGCTGCTTCAGAATGATGCCGCCGTGCTCATCAGTCCAATCCCAGGCGTGCTTCAGAAACTCGTCGCGTGTCAGGTCGTGCTTCTTGATGCCCTGAGCGGCCAGCTTCTTCACCACCTTGGCCTCGGTGGCAATTGAGGCGTGGTCGGTGCCAGGCACCCAGCAGGCGTTCTTGCCTTCCATGCGTGCGCGGCGCACTAAGATGTCCTGAATCGTATTGTTGAGCATGTGTCCCATGTGTAGTACACCCGTCACATTGGGCGGCGGAATGACGATGGTGTAGGGTTCTCGTCCGTCGGGCTTACTCGAGAACAGCTTGTTGTCGAGCCAGTACTGATACCATTTGCCTTCGACCTCACGTGGGTCGTATTTGCTTGCAATTTCCATGATGTGTTGAATACTTTAAAAATAACAGGGTGCAAAGGTACAAAATAATTTTGAATCGACCAAAAAATATTATTAGATGTGTATTTCACAATAAAACCTGTCCGATAAAATTTGGTGGAATCAAAAAAAAGGCTTACCTTTGCATAAAATATCAGAACATGCATACAAGAGAAGAACAAATGAAGGCCTTTGGAAGGCTGCTCGACGTGCTCGATGCCCTGCGCGAAAACTGCCCGTGGGACAAGAAGCAAACCAACGAGAGCCTTAGGCCGAATACGATAGAAGAGACGTTTGAGCTCTGCGATGCCCTGATGAAGAACGACACGCAGAACATCTGCAAAGAGTTGGGCGATGTTATCATGCACGTGATGTTCTACGCCAAAATTGGCAGCGAACAGGGGCAATTCGATATTGCCGACGTCTGCAATACCGAAGCTGACAAGCTCATCTTCCGCCACCCACATGTCTATCATCCCTCGCAAGTGGGAGCACCCGAGCCGAAACCGCTGCCCTACGTGCCCGAAGAAGCCCTTCAGACCGAGAAGGAGCGCGAGTTTGCCGACGCCAAAACGTCCGACCAGGTGCTGCAGAACTGGGAGCAAATCAAACTGAAGGAAAAAGACGGCAACAAAAGCGTGCTCTCGGGCGTGCCGTCGTCGCTTCCCTCGCTCATCAAGGCTTATCGCATTCAGGACAAAGCCCGCAACGTGGGCTTCGACTGGGAAGACAAGCAGGACGTCTGGAAAAAGGTGCGCGAAGAGCTCGATGAGCTGGAAGCCGAAATCAAGCGGGAAGACAAACGACGCTCGGAGCTCGAATTGGGCGACTTCCTCTTTGCACTCATCAATGCAGCCCGTCTCTACAAGCTTAATCCCGACAATGCCCTCGAGCACACCAACCAGAAGTTTATCTCACGCTTCAACTACATCGAGGCACACAGCATCAAGATGGGCAAACCGCTCACTGAGATGACTCTTCAGGAAATGGATGCCCTTTGGGAAGAAGCCAAACAGCAAGAACAAGAATCATAAATATATACCATAATGAGAAAGCAGCACAGTCTCATCTTTACGCTCATCTGCACGCTTATCGGCATCAGCTTCAGCGCCTGCGGATTGAAAAGTGAACAAAAGGTGGAGTTTGAGGAAGACACGACCGACTACGCGTCTATCTACCGCGACTCTACATTGTATGGCATTTGTGGCGAGGGTTCGTCGATGAACATCCTACAGCTCTTCACGGACATCGGCGACACTATCGACATCGACCTCGGATACGTCAAGGAGCACGGATTGTTGCTTGGCGGCTTCCAGCCAGGCGACCGTATGGCTATCATGCCCGGCAAGAAGAAAAACTCCGTGAAGCTCATCATCAATGAGTCGACACTGCTCGGTGACTGGGTGCAGCCGAACCCCATCGACGGCAGCTCTGAGATGGGATTCCGACTGAAGGAAGGCGGCATTGCTGAAAGCATCGAGCAGAGCAGCATCATCTACAAGTCGTGGCGCATCTTCAATGGCCGGCTTGAGGTGGTCACTCAGATGGATGGCGGTGGCGATATGGAGGAAATCACCCTCTACGAAATCCTGAAACTCTCGTCGGACACGCTCGTCATTCGCGACAACGAGGATATCCACGAATATGGCCGCCACCATAAGAGCGACTACGAGAATGTGGAAATAGAACTCGAAGACGCCGCTTCCGAGTTCCACATCTAATAACTTCTGCATGGAGCCGTTCAACGTCGTTATACTGGGCTGTGGCAGTGCATTGCCTACACCGCATCATTATGCTTCGTCGCAGGTGCTCAACGTGCGCGGCAAGAGCTTCATGATTGACTGCGGCGAAGGCACACAGATGCAAGTCCGACGGGCAAGGATTGGCTTCAACAAGATTGACCACGTCTTTATCTCTCATCTGCACGGTGACCATTGTTTCGGTCTCATCGGCATGATTAGCACCTTTGGCATGATGGGGCGCACTGCTCCGCTCTTCATCCACGCGCCAGAACCCCTCGGCCCCATGCTCAACGCACAGCTCGAAATGTTCTGTCGCGACCTCGACTACACGGTGCATTTCGACCCCATCGACACTACCGTCCAACAAGTCATCTACGAAGACCGCTCACTCACTGTTGAGAGTATTCCGCTCTCGCATCGCGTGCCCACCTGCGGCTTCCTCTTTCGTGAAAAACCGTTGCTGCCGCATATCCGCCGCGAGATGATTGACTTCTACCACATTCCTCTTTGGCGCATTCAGGAGATAAAGGAAGGTGCCGACTGGCTGACCGAAGAGGGCGAGCACGTGCCCAACGAGCGTCTCGTGTCTCCGGCCGACCCTGCGCGCAGCTATGCCTATTGCAGCGACACTTGCTATCTGCCACAGTTGCACAAGCAGCTGCAAAACGTCGACACCATCTACCACGAAAGCACCTACGGTAACGACAACCGGCAGCGTGCGGAAAAGTACTTCCACAGCACCGCCGAACAAGCAGCGATGGTGGCCCGCGACGCACATGCAAAGAAGCTCATTCTGGGACATTTCAGCTCGCGCTATAACGATGAGAACCAATTGCTTGCCGAAGCCCAAGCAGTATTTCCAAACACCGTATTAGCTCAGGAAATGGCTGTTATCGACGTCTGAAACGCCCTTTTTTGCATTTTGTTGCCAAAAAATTTGGTGTTTTCGCCGAAAACCCTTATCTTTGCAGAAACAATATATTGTATGCTTATGCTAAGAAAATTAATTATATGTACATCTGCCGTTATTATGTTTGCCGGCGCACCGCAGTATAGCCAGGCCGAAGAGGTTATGGAACTGGGTGTGATGGAAATGACCGAAGACAGGCAGGTTACCATCAGCGCCGACCAGAACATTGTGAGCGTCACCGGAGCTGCTGGTATGACCCTCGAGGTGGTTTCGCTGACGGGACGTCATGTGGCTTCCTTCACGATTGAGAGTGCTTCACAGCGTATCGAACTTAATCTTCCCAAAGGTTGCTACATCCTGAAAGTCGGCAAGGTGGTCAGGAAGGTCTCCATCCGTTAGGTTTCTTCCTGCTTCTCATGATAATGTTGGTTGTTGCCTCATGCAATGACCAACACTTTTTGCGTAATACCCCCAAGTCTATCGATGCGTTCGAGCTACTGCGAGCCAAAGGTTTCGAGGTTTCCGACGCTCAGCTGCAAGAGTGCATGAGCAACTTGCTGGCGCGCAGTCGCGATTCCATTGCTGCCGACCGCTTCACCCACCAGTACTACGACGGCAAGCAGAGTTGGGTATGGGTCAATCGCAAAGGTGTCAGCGAGCAGGCAGCCCAGTTTCTCAGCTATCTGCGCGAACAGGTGCCGCAGTTGGGTTTCAGCAGCCGAGCATTCTATCTCGATACCATTGCTGCCGATTTGGAGCGAATGGAAACACTACAGTTCGACACGTCCTTATATAATATTAATAAGGTGATGGCCCGACTGGAGTATCATCTTACCAAAGCCTATTTGCGCTACACGCTCGGACAACGCTACGGGTTTGTTAATCCCCGCCGACTGTTCAATCGCTTAGATGCCTCGCACACGGATACTCTTGGGCGTCCGCTCGGCTATGCGCTTCTCTATGATGTCGATGTAGAATTGGCACCCAACGATTTCGCACAGCGCGCTCTCCGACAGGTGTGTCCCGACAGTCTTGAAGCCTATCTCTCCGATATTCAGCCGCACGACTCGCTCTACTATCGCTTGCTGCGCCAGTTGCCTCAAGCACAAGGCGATGCTGCCCAGCAGAAACGCCTGATGGCCAACATTGAGCGTAGACGGTGGCGCGAAAGGCAGCGGCCAGCCGACCGCTTCCTGATTGTCAACGTTCCGGCATTTCATCTTTGGGCCGTAACTCCTGATTCGGCTATTGATATGCGCATTGCGTGCGGTGCTGTGAAGACCAAGACCCCGCTACTCAACAGCCGTATCACCTATATGCAGGTCAATCCCGAATGGATTATCCCCACCAGCATTGTGAAAAACGACGTCAGCCGACATGCGGGCGATTCGGCTTATTTCGCACGTAACAACTACTACATAGAGGACAAGGCCACAGGTGAACATCTTAACCCGGTAGCCGTCAGCAAGCAGATGCTGCTCAGTGGCAAGTATCGTGTGGCGCAGAAGAGTGGGGTGGGTAATTCGCTTGGCCGTCTGATATTCCGCTTCCAAAACAAGTTTTCGGTCTATCTGCACGACACCTCTTCGCCTGGCGTCTTCTCACGACTCAATCGAGCCGTCTCGCACGGTTGTGTGCGCGTGCAGCAGCCCTTCCGTCTGGCACGCCTGCTTTTGGGCGATGTAGACGACTGGACACTCGACAAGATACGCATCTCCATCGGCATGCGCCCCGAAACCAAACAAGGGCACGACTATGTGCTTGCACATGCTGCCGACGAAGAGCCGCCCAGACCCATACGCTCGCATGGCATATCGCCCAGCATGCCCCTTTTCATTACCTATCAGACGCTCTTCCAGAACCCCGTATCTGGTGTCCTTGAGGTCTATCCCGACGTCTATGGCTACGATACCGCTCTGATGCGCGCACTGAGAATATATACCAACTGACTATGCGACAACCCGACGAAGACCAACAACTGATAGTGCTGCTTCAAGACCCTGCCACCGCACGACGGGGATTCGAGCAGATGGTGCGCCTGTACAGCGAGCGCATCTATTGGCAGGTGCGTCGCATTGTGCTCACTCACGAAGATGCCGATGACGTGCTTCAGAACACCTTCATCAAAGCCTGGAGCAATCTGAATACCTTCCACGGCGACGCCAAGCTCATCACCTGGCTCTCGCGCATAGCTATCAACGAGAGTCTCGACTTCGTCCGCAAGCAGAAGCGACATACGCTGATGTCGGTCGATGAAGACGATACGGGCATTGCCAATCAGCTTATGGCCGACGACTATTTCGATGGTGACGAGACCGAAGCACAGCTGCAAGAAGCCATAGCAAAACTGCCCGACGTGCAGCGCACAGTCTTCCTCTTACGCTACTACGATGAGATGCCCTATGCTGAGATGAGCCAAGTGCTCAAGACGTCGGTCGGTGCCCTCAAAGCATCCTATCACCATGCGGTGAAGAAGATTACCGAATTTTTTCACACTCACGATTAAACTTTTTTATAAATATAACGTCAATAAGACAAATCTCAATAAAAACTATACAGGATGAACGACGAAAAATACATCAACCAGCATGTCAGCCGCGAAAATCATTTCCGTGTGCCCGAAGGCTATTTCGATACCTTCGCCACCCGGGTTATGGAGCAGCTGCCTGCCGAAGAGGTTGTACTGCAGCCGGCGACTCCCGCCAAGCAGACAGCTATCATGCGGAGCTTGCGTCCGCTTATGGCTACTGCTGCTTGCCTCGTTGTTGCCTTCTTCAGTATCACCGCCTATCTGCATCAGAGCAATGAGGAGCAGCAAGTGAATACCGCCGGAGCTCTTCAAGCTAACTACGACTCTTATATCGATGATGCTGCCGACTACGTCATGCTCGACAATCACGAAATCTACGACTGCCTTTTCAGCGAATAAAAAAGCAAAGCCATCATGAAGAAACTACTTATTTTCATATTATTCAGCTTTACTTTCTCGGCCGTTTCTGCTCAGGGCGAGCAGCCGTCAAAGTTCTCACCCAAGGATTTTGAGTGCCAGCTGAAACAGTTCATTATCAAGGAAGCCGGTTTGACGCCCCAAGAAGCCTCTAATTTCTTCCCCGTCTATAGGGAGATGCAGAAGAAGCAGCGTGCGCTCTACGACCGCCAGCGTCAGATTGCCAAAATCAAGCCCGTCGACGAGAAAGGGTGCGAGAAGGCTATCCGCGAATACGATAATATCGAGATAGAGCTGAAGCGTGTTCAGCAGGCCTACCACTTGAAGTTCTTGGACGTACTACCTGCTTCCAAGGTCTACGACGTCATAAAGGCCGAATACCGCTTCCACAGGCGTATGCTGAAGAAGATGACGCACGAGCGCCATAAGAAGCCATAAGAACCCATAAAACACTATGAACAAATTTAAAACCCTTTGTGCGGCCTCTCTGATGGTCGCATCACAGTTGTCTGCAGGTCAGATGTTGAGTTTGAGTGATATTACACGAGGTGATTTTCGAGGCGAATCGGTAGCGGCCGTCAGAGCATTGAGCGATGGCGAGTCGTATGCCCAGATTAGCGACGATGGTCAGCAGATTGTGAAATATGCCTTCAAGACGGGCAAGCAGACAGGCATCTTGTTTGATGCCAAGAACACCCGAGGTGCCAATATCCAGCGCATCGATGGCTACAAGATGAGTCCCGATGGCAAGCACATTCTGATACAGACAGAGACGAAGGCCGTTTATCGGCGCTCGTTTACGGCTGTCTATTACCTTTTCAACGTACAGAACAACAAGCTTGAGCCGCTCAGCGATGGCGGCCCTCAGCAGTCGCCCGTGTGGTCGCCCGATGGTCATCAGGTGGCCTTTGTCCGCGACAATAATATCTTTCTCGTGAAGCTGCTCTACGGCAATTCGGAGAGTCAGGTGACGAAAGACGGCAAGCTCGGCGAAGTGATTAACGGTATACCCGACTGGGTCAACGAAGAGGAGTTTGCCACCAATAGCTCGATGGTGTTCACAGCCGACTCCAAGCAGTTGGTGTGGGTGCGCTACGACGAGTCGAAGGTGCCCATGCGCACGCTGCCTCTCTATCAGAAACCCTTCTACAGCTATAAGTATCCGCGTGCAGGCGAGGACAACTCGCGTGTGAGCCTCTTGAGCTACGACATCAAGAGCCACCAGACGCGCACGGTGGCCGTACCGCTCGATGCCGATGGCTACATTCCTCGCATTGTGGCCACCGAGGATGCTTCGAAGATAGCCGTGTTTACGCTCAACCGCCATCAGGACTGCCTGCGTATCTATATGGCCAACCCCTTGAGCACAGTGGCACAGCTGATTGTGGAAGACAAGGACAAGCGCTATATCAAGGAAGAAGCCATTCTGAACGCCGTAGTAACCTCACAGCATCTGTTGCTGACCAGCGAGCGCGATGGCTACAACCATCTGTACCTCTATGGGCTCAACGGTCAGTTGCAGCGCCAGCTGACTTCCGGTCAGTATGAGGTGACCGACGTCTATGGCTACGATGAAGCAACGGGCGATGCCTACTATGCCGCCAATGTTGCCGGCCCTACCGAGGGTGCCGTCTATGTGGCCCATCCGAATGGAAAGAATACGTGTCTGACACCGGGCAAGGGCGTCAATCGGGCATTGTTCAGCACCAACTACAAGTATTTCCTCAATGTTCAGAGCACGCTCAATACGCCTGCCGTCTACACTTTGCATAGCAATACCGGCAAGCAGCTTGCCACGCTGATAGACAATCAGGCGCTTGTACAGAAGCTCGCCAACTATGAGCTGGGCACGCGCGAACTCTTCACGCTTACTACGTCAGATGGCGTACAGCTCAATGGCTGGATGGTGAAGCCCCGTTCGTTCGATGCCTCTAAGCGCTATCCGGTGGTGATGTATCAGTATAGTGGTCCCGGCTCGCAGCAGGTGCTCAACCAGTGGGGCATCGGCATGAGCGGACAGGGTGCCATCTTAGAGCAATATCTCGCTCAGCAAGGCTACATCTGCGTGTGCGTGGACGGACGCGGAACCGGTGGGCGTGGTGCCGACTTCGAGAAATGCACCTATCTGAAACTTGGTCAGCTTGAGGCCCGCGACCAGGTGGAAGCCGCTTTGTGGCTGGGCCAGCAGTCGTACGTCGACAAGCAGCGCATAGCCATCTGGGGTTGGTCGTATGGCGGTTTCTGCACGCTCATGTCTATGAGCGAGGGCCGGGGCGTGTTCCGTGCCGGCATAGCCATAGCTCCGCCCACCGACTGGCGTTTCTATGACACCATCTACACCGAGCGCTACATGCGTACGCCGAAGGAGAACCAGCAGGGCTATGACGACAATCCCATCAAGCGTGCTGCTCAGCTGAAGGGCGAGCTGCTGCTCTGCCACGGTCTGGCCGACGACAATGTTCACTATGAGAATACGGCCAGCTATACCGAAGCACTGATAGCTGCCGACAAAGACTACCAGCAGTTGGTTTACGCAGACCGCAACCACAGCATCGTGGGCGGCAACACGCGCAACCATCTGTTCCGGCAGTGCTTCAGGTTTCTTGAGAAGACCATGAAGTAGGCTACAAAAAAAGCTCGGTTGACAGACAAGCGCTGCAACCGAGTTTTCTTTTTTTCTTCTTTCGGAAAAGCCCTTCTGCTTAGTAGCTGCGGGCAATGATGACGCGAGCTTTAGAAGGTTTGCCGCTGACCATGTCGACGCCAGGTGTCTGCTCGAAGTCGAACGGCACGCAGCGAATGGTGGCCTGCGTCTCTTCCTTGATTTTAGCTTCCGTTTCGGCGGTGCCGTCCCAGTGGCAGAGGAAGAAGCCACCGTCCTTCACGCGCTCCTTGAACTCCTCGTAGTTGTCGCATTCGTAGATGCGGCTGTCGCGATAAGCCTTGGCCTTCTCGAAGATGTTCTTCTGAATGTCTTCCAAGAGCTGCTCGACATACTGAGCGATGCCCTCGATGGGGCGTGTCTCCTTCTCGAGCGTATCGCGGCGCATCACTTCGATAGTACCGTTCTCAAGGTCGCGGGCACCCAGCACGAGGCGCACGGGCACGCCCTTCAGCTCATAGTCGGCAAACTTGAAGCCAGGACGCTTGTTGTCGGCGTCGTCGAACTTCACGGTGATGCCCTTCTTGCGCAGCTCGTCGATGATGGGCTGTA
>CAMOTK010000068.1 GCA_946625715.1 uncultured Prevotella sp.
CCGTCGGTATTGTCCATGGCCACGCAACGCACGGTGTCTTCGCCGATGTGCTGCTGCACCTCGACAATCAGTTCGCGTCCGTCGCCACGATTGATACGGAGAGCCTCATGGATTTTTGGCAACACTTTTTCCGCATCCAGGCCTTCGGTATCGAAATAAACGTCGATAACAGGACCGATGATCTGCGAAATGTGTCCAGTAATCTGTGACATAAGCTTTTTATTTAGGTTATTATGATTATTGTTTTATGTTCTCAAGTAATCGTGCAAAGATAGCAAATCTTTTTGAAACCACGACGTTTTTCTGGAAATATTTTTATTTTAAGCTCATTATTTCCACTTTGCACCGTCGCGGAGCACAAACGTCACCTTGTTTTTCTTTGGCAACTGAGGCTTCTCGTAGGTGCCTTCAAACAGCTGGATGGTCACCGGCTTCAGCGGATCGATGTGCTTCATGGCCTCGTCGAGCGTGAGATAGTGGCCCCTACCCTTGCTGTCGACAGCCACGTCGTAGTTCACACGGTACTTCGACAGCACCGGCACTTCTTCTACCAGCGCGTCGGCCAGCAGACGGGCCACCTTGTGAGCGCCATTAATATTATAATGTGTATTGTCCTGGCGTCCCTTCGGCACACTGGGCTCTTCGCCCGGCAGGAACCACATGTGCAGTTTCTTTGAGGCTTCCACGCCCAAGCCTTGCTCCAGGTCGTGCGTAATCTTGTTGGCATCGACGAAGTGGACATTCATGCGCGCTGCCACATCGCGCGGCGCCACGGCATAGAGTCCATGGGTGTCTACCAGCGAGTCGCCCTCAATGGTCTTCGGGGCATCCTTGAAGGTGGTGCCGCGCAGGGCTTCATCGTCGTCGTTCTTGGGCGTCACCTTGGCAAAGTTGCGGCGCACCACGCAGTTCATAAGCACGGGAATACCGCCGCGCTCGCGCGTCTCGCGCACAAACTTAGCCAGATTGTAGTCGAACGTAGAGCCGGGATCGGTGTGGCGGTCGGGCTTTGGCTTCTCGTCGTTGTGGCCAAACTGTATAATCACGTAGTCGCCAGGACGCATGCGGTCGAGCACTTTCTGCCAGCGGCCTTCATTGATGAACGACAGCGACGAGCGACCGTTGACGGCGTGGTTGTCTACAACGATGTTGTCGTCGAAATAGCACTGCAGGGCCATGCCCCAGCCGCGCTCTTGCTTGCCTTCGCTGATGTCTTTGTTGGCCATCGTCGAGTCGCCAATCATGAAGATGGTAGTGGTGTTGCGCTTAAAAGCTGAAAGCGCCATGATTACGAGAGCCACAGCGCAGAGTGCATATAGTTTTTTCATAGAATTTCGTTGATGAGTTCGTCGGGCGTCAGCAGTTTCTGCTCGCCGGTTGTCATGTTCTTTAAGGTTATCTTGCCCTCGGCCATCTCGCTTTCACCAGCCAGAGCCACGAAAGGAATAGCCTTGCCATTGGCATACGACATTTGTTTCTTCATCTTCGCAGCGTCGGGATACATTTCTGTGCGGATGCCGGCTTCGCGCGCCTTCGCCACGATAGGCAGACAGTAGGCCGTTTCTTGCTCGCCGAAGTTGATGAACAGCAGCTGTGTGCCGCCCACGGCGTTCTTTGGATAGGCATCGAGGGCGTTGAGCACGTCGAAGATACGGTCTACACCGAAGGAGATTCCTACGCCCGAAAGACCAGGCATGCCGAAGATACCCGTTAGGTTGTCGTAACGGCCACCACCGGTGATAGAACCAATCTGCACGTCGAGGGCTTTCACCTCGAAGATGGCACCCGTGTAATAGTTCAGACCGCGTGCCAGTGTGAGGTCGAGCTCTATTTCATTGTGCAGCGAACTGCCCAGGGTGTTCAGAATATAGCGCGTTTCTTCCACGCCTTTGATACCCGTCTCGCTGGCTGCAAGTACCTGTGCGATGGTGGCGAGTTTCTCCTCGTTGGTGCCAGTCAGGGCGATGATGGGCTGCAGCTTTTCAATCTGTTCGGCCGTCAGACCCTTCTCGGCAAGCTCAGCATTCACGTTGTCAATGCCTATCTTGTCGAGTTTGTCAATGGCTACAGTGATATCGACAATCTTGTCGGCAGCGCCAATCACCTCGGCAATACCCGTCAGAATCTTGCGGTTGTTGATTTTTATCTGTACGCGCACGCCGAAACGGGTGAATACGGTATCGACAATCTGCATCAGTTCCACCTCATTGAGCAGTGAGTCGGAGCCCACCACGTCGCCATCGAACTGATAGAACTCGCGATAGCGGCCTTTCTGCGGACGGTCGGCACGCCACACGGGCTGCACCTGATAGCGCTTGAACGGCAACTGCAACTCTTCGCGGTGCATCACGACATAGCGGGCGAAGGGCACGGTGAGGTCGTAACGCAGGCCCTTCTCGCACAGACGGGCGGCCAGATGCAGAGCATTGCGCTCCTTCAGCTCGTCGTCGCTGACTTTCGAAAGAAAGTCGCCGCTGTTGAGCACCTTAAACAACAGTTTGTCACCTTCTTCACCATATTTGCCCATCAGCGTTCCAAGAGTTTCCATTGCAGGCGTTTCAATCTGCTGGAAGCCGTAGAGGGCATAGACGTTGCGGATGGTATCGAAGATATAGTTGCGCTTGGCCATCTCAACAGGCGAGAAGTCGCGCGTTCCTTTAGGTATACTGGGTTTCTGTGCCATTACTTTCTGACGATTGTTTGTTCACGGTCGGGACCGATAGAGATAATCTTGATGGGCGTTTCGAGCTCTTTCTCAAGGAAAGCGATGTAATCTTTGAAGGCCTGCGGGAACTGCTCCTCACTGGTGAACTTGGTCATATCGGTTTTCCAGCCGGGAAGTTCCACATAGACGGGTTCTACATCATCGATTTCGTAGGGGAAATAGTCAATCTGCTCGCCCTTCTGCTTGTAGGCCACGCAGGCTTTGATGGTATCGAAGTCGTCGAGCACGTCGCTCTTCATCATAATCAGCTGGGTGACGCCATTGACCATAATGGAATAGCGCAGGGCAACGAGGTCTATCCAACCGCAACGGCGCTCACGACCAGTGACAGCACCGTACTCGTGACCGAGGTCGCGGATGCGTGCGCCCGTCTCGTCGAAGAGCTCGGTGGGGAAAGGACCAGCACCGACGCGCGTGCAATAGGCTTTCATGATGCCAAACACGTCGCCAATCTTATTGGGACCGATGCCCAAGCCGGTGCAAGCGCCTGCGCAGATGGTGTTCGACGAGGTGACGAAGGGATAAGAACCGAAGTCTACGTCGAGCATGGTGCCCTGTGCACCCTCGCAAAGCACGCTTTTTCCCTCGCGGAGCGTATTGTTGAGCTCGTGCTCCGAGTCGACAATGGGGAACTGGCGCAGGTATTCGACGCCCTCGAGCCACTTCTTCTCGACCTCGGTAATGTCGTATTCGAAGTTGAGCGACTTGAGAATCTGCTCATGACGAGCCTTCGCACGAGCATATTTCTCCTCGAAATGGTCGAGGATATCGCCTACGCGCAGACCGTTGCGCGACACTTTGTCGGTGTAGGTCGGTCCGATGCCCTTGCCGGTAGTGCCCACTTTGTTCTTGCCCTTCTGGGCTTCGTAGGCAGCATCGAGCACACGGTGCGTGGGCATGATGAGATGGGCTTTCTTGGAGATGTGCAGGCGGCTCTTCAGTTCGTGTCCGCTGGCCTCAAGAGCCTTGGCTTCTTCCATGAAGAGGTCGGGAGCGAGCACTACGCCATTACCGATAATATTGACCTTGCCACCCTGGAAGATGCCAGAAGGTATGCTGCGCAGCACATACTTCTGACCTTCGAACTCCAACGTATGGCCGGCATTGGGACCACCCTGAAAACGGGCAACGACGTCGTAGTGTGGTGTGAGCACATCGACGACTTTTCCCTTACCCTCATCGCCCCACTGCAATCCGAGCAGGACGTCTACTTTACCTTTGTTCATTGTTTGTTATACTCGTTTTGGTTGTAATTTTTTTCTTTCTTGCAAGTTTGCCCTGACAGGCACTGCACACGCCATAGACGTAGAGCGTAAAGCCATCCTTGCGGAAGCGCTTGAAGTGGGTGGCATCGATGGCTCTGACAATGAGCGGCGCCTTCAGCTCAGTCACACTGCCGCAGATGGTACATATCTGGTGGCAGTGGCTGTTGTTGTCGTAGCAGGCTTCATACATGGTACGCCCTTGAAAGCGGTGTCTGATGACAAGCCGCAGCTCCATAAAGAGGTTGAGCGTGTTATAGAGCGTGGCCCTGCTGACAGGGAATTTGTACTCTTCGCTCAGTTTCTCGCCCAACTGCTCGAGCGAGAAATGCCCGCTGATGTTATAGACGGCCTTCAGAATCGCATAGCGTTCTGGTGTCTTACGGTGGTTATTGGCCTCTAAAAAGCTGTCGAGAATGCGCTCGGCAGCCGTGATTACAGATTCTTTCATGTCGTTAGTCTTCATAAAACCCGCAACAAAGTTACAACTTTTTAGCGAGACTAACGACAATATTATTTAAAAAAAGTCTAAATGATTGTGTTTTAGTGCAGATTTGGCCAATCTTTCGTAGACAAGACCAAGTTCTGCGAAGCGCTGAAGGGCCTGCATGGCCGCTTTTTTGACGGGCAGCGACGAGTTTTCGATGGCCGAAACAGCCTGATCCAGAAATTCGTTGATGCCGCGCTCGTTGGGTTCCTGCGCGTTCATGAAGAGGCGCGCCAAAACATGGAAGCCACAAAGCTGTGCCAACTGGTTGTCGCCTGCTATCCACTGGAAAGCCTTGTCGGCGGCGAACGGCAGATACTGATAGAGATTGAAGGCGGCCTGCTCGGCAATCTCTTGCTCAGTGGTTTGTTCCATCCAGATGTCGATAACTTCCGGCAAGACAGCGTCGGCCGGCATCATCATCGTTGCTAAAATCTTGCACTCGCGCACGTTTTGCTTCCACAACTCGATGGCCAGGTCATAGTTTTTGCCCAATTCCTGAGCTTTTTCGCGTAGTCGGGGAATGGTGGCGCCCCAGTTGAGCTTGTAGTCGACACCCTTTTCGCGCATGGATTGCGCCACCGCGCCGTCCATCATCTGTCGGAACGACTGCTTGATGGCTTTCACCTGCTCTTGGACATCTACTGCGTTGGTCATATCAGCGTGGCGTATTCTGAGCTATAGCGCAGCATCTGATGGGCGTAGCTTTCGCTATAGCTGATTTGTATGTCGGCGATATTGCCGTCGCGGTCGTAGACGGGCAGCAACATCGGATTGATGAAGCCTTTGTAGGGTGCCAGATTGAGCCGGCGATAACGTTCAAGCACTTCCTGATGCAACTCGGGGTCGACCTTGATGGCGTAGCGCTCCACCAACTGGCGTGCGGCCTCGAAGTCGCCTTCGCTCTTGATGCGCTGCACCTCGGCAAGCAGGCGGGCAATGAGCCCACGGAGCGTTTCGAAATCGGTGATTTCCACGTAGGTTTTCCCAGCTTTCTTCACCAGCTGAACGGCATTGCCCTGCTCCAGACACCAGTGGGCAATGAGTGCACGGTTGCGCATGTGGGCCTCTTCAATCTGTCGGCCGGGCTCAATGCGCACCAGTTGGGTCATCAAGCCGTTCATCATGTACGTATAGTACTGTGCCTTGTAGGCTTCGCCATCGGGCGTAAGCCCCAGTTCCACTAATTTTTTGTCTGCGATGTAGTAGAGTCCGAACAGATCGGCGCGTGCTTCCTCGATGGTGTTACCATAGGCTTTCAGTGCATCGGGGTCGACGCCCGGCAGCAACTGGCCGCTTCCATGGCCCAGACACTCGTGCAGGTCGGTGTGAAGGTCGTCGCAAACGTCGCCATACTTCTCAATGAGCTCTAACATACGGGCGTCGCAGATGAACTCTTCCTTGAATCCGTTGCCGTGTGCAGCCTTGTTATAGGCATCGGTAATGTTGCTAATGGTGATGCTCTTCGAGCCATAACGGGCGCGAATCCAGTCGGCGTTGGGAAGATTGATGCCAATGGCCGTCGAGGGATACTCGTCGCCCCCCAGCATAGCGGCGCAGATGACATTGGCGGAAACACCTTTCACCACGGGCTTGCGGAAGCGGGGGTCGACGGGCGAATGGTCTTCAAACCATTGGGCGTTGCTGCTGATGGTCTGCGTTCGGTGTGTGGCGGCCTCGTCGACGTATTCCACAAGCCCTTCCCATGAACCTTTCAGGCCAAGCGGGTCGCCATAGACTTCAATGAAGCCATTGATGAAATCGATGCGTGTATCGGTGGTTTGCAGCCATTTGATGGAATAGTCGTCGAACAGCTTCAGGTCGCCGGTTTCGTAATAGCTGATGAGCGTTTCAATGACAGTCTTCTGGCGGTCGTTTTCGGCCACTTCAGCCGCACGGCGCAACCAGTAGACGATGTGGCGAATGGCGTTGGCATACTTGCCGTTGGCGCTCCACACGTGCTCCTCTACCCTGCCGTCGCGCTTCACGAGCGTGCTGTTGAGCCCGAACGACGGCGCCTCTTCGCCAGCCTGCTGCTTTTTCTGGGCATAAAACTGCTCGGCCTCTGCCTGCGTGACGCCTTGGTAGAAGTTGCATGCCGAGGTCTGGACAAGGTCTTCGCCATCGGCTTTGTTCACGCGCTTGGGCAGCACATCAGGATTGAAAATAACAGGAAACAACTGATGGCACAGCTCGTCGACGCTTTCGTTTTCGCCGAGCGGCAAGCGCCGTGCATCTACCTGCTGCAAGCACTGCCGCAGATAGTCTTCCGAGAAAGCGGGCACAAACTTCTCCGAGCCGTAGTGATGATAGATGCCACTGGAGAACCACACGCGCTTGAGATAAGTCTCGAGCGCCTGAAACTCGGGCGTGGTGTGGTCGATGGTCAGGTCGGTATATACGGCCTCGAGCATCTTGCGGATGCGCAGGTTGTAGCGGCCAAACTGGTCGAAAGTGATGTCGCGGCCGTAGAGTGTGGCTTTAGAGAGATAATAGACCAAACGTTTCTGGCCGACTGACAGTTGCTCGAAGCCATTAAGCCGATAGCGCAGCAACTGTAAGTCGGCAAACCGTTCGCTGGTGTACGAAAACGAATCTTCAGACATTTCCTTTTTATGCTTTCGTCTTTACCGACGCGCTCTTCTTTTCCTTCGGCGCCTGGAGTGCGGGATGCTGTGCCAGGTGCTGTACGCGATAGTCGCGCGGCGTCATTTTCATGATTTTGTAGAACGAAGCATAGAACGACTGACGATTAGAGAAGCCCACCATATCGCTCACCTCTTCCATTTTCAAGTCCTGATAGCGCTTGTCTACGAGAATAGACATAGCCTCTTCAATGCGATACTTGTTGACAAAAGACGTATAGTTCATGTGGAACTTAACGTTGACGACGGCCGAAATGTAGCGCGTGTTTGTACCCAAATCTTCGGCCAATTTCCGAGCAGAATAGTTCTTGTCCTTGTACTTTTTCTGCATTACAATGATGTTGAGGATTTTCTCTTTCAGTTCATCCATCAACTGCGGGCTTACCATTGTTCTGTAGGCAGCCTCTTTCTCCTTCCTTTCAGTAATGTTGTACTTTGCCATAGTGACTCCTGATATTTTCTGCAAATATACACTTTTTCTTGTAATTTACAACATTTTTTTATGATTTTTTTTGAAAAATGTGTAACTTTGTACCAAAAATCCAAATTAATGGAACCAAAATTCATATTGAAGCATTTTTTTGGCTATGATTTCTTCCGCGCTAACCAAGAAGAAATCATAACAAATGTCATGGCAGGACACGACGCTTTGGTGCTCATGCCCACCGGCGGCGGCAAGAGCATCTGCTACCAAGTGCCGGCTTTGGCCCTCGAAGGCACCGCTATCGTGGTGTCGCCGCTGATTAGTCTGATGAAAGACCAGGTGGAATCGCTCAAGGCCAACGGCATTGAAGCAGAAGCGCTGAACTCGGGCAACGACCTGACGCAAGACACGCTGATACGCCGCAAGTGCGCCTCGGGCGACCTAAAGCTGCTGTACATCTCGCCGGAGAAGCTGCTCAGCGAGCTCGACTTCATGTTGCAGCACATGACCATCTCGCTTTTCGCCATCGACGAGGCCCACTGTATCAGTCAGTGGGGCCACGATTTCCGACCGGAATACACGCAGCTGGGGCAGTTGCGCGAGCGTTTTCCGAACGTGCCCATCCTGGCGCTAACGGCCACCGCCGACCGCATCACTCGGAGAGACATTCTTGTACACCTTAATATTACACATGCGCGCGAGTTTGTGTCGAGTTTCGACCGCCCGAACCTGAGTTTGAGCGTGAAGCGCGGCTACAAGGCGGCCGAGAAGCTGAAGTTCATTGCCAACTTCATCAAGGCACGCCCCCACGAGGCAGGCATCGTCTACTGCCTGAGCCGCAAGAGCACCGAGAAACTGGCCACCGACCTGGGCCGGCTGGGCATCAAGGCCCTGCCCTACCATGCTGCGCTGACCACCCGCGAGCGCAACGACGCCCAGGAAATGTTCAAACAGGACTTCGTGCAGGTGATTTGCGCCACGGTAGCCTTCGGCATGGGCATCGACAAGCAGAACGTGCGCTGGGTGATTCACTACAACATGCCCAAGAGCATTGAGAGTTTCTACCAGGAGATTGGGCGTGCCGGTCGCGACGGGGCTCCGGCCGAGACCATCCTGTTCTATTCGCTGGCCGATGTGGTACAGCTCTCGGAGTTTGCACGACAGAGCGGACAGCAGGACATCAACATGGACAAACTCAAACGCATGCAGGAGTATGCCGAATCGACCGTCTGCCGGCGACGGATATTGTTGAATTATTTCGGCGAACAAGCCGAGCACGACTGCGGCAACTGCGACGTGTGCCAGAATCCGCCGCAACGCTTCGACGGTACCACACTGGCTCAGATGGCGCTCTCGGCCATTAAGCGCACCGACGAGCAAATCCGCCTGTCGACCTGCATGGAGATTCTGCGCGGCATGCGCTCGCCCGAGGTAATCCGCAAAGGCTACGACCAGCTGAAAACGTTTGGTGTGGGACGCGAAACGTCGCTCACCCATTGGCAGGACTATCTGTTGCAGATGCTACAAATGGGGTTATTTGAAATACTCTACAATGAATCACATCGCGTAGCGATAACTCCTTTAGGCTCAGACGTTTTATACGGACGAAAAAAGATTCAGTTGAGCATTCCCGTGAACAAGAAAGCCGATAGCGAAGCACCGCGCAAGCGCCGCCTCACGCTCGAGATTCCCACCATCAGCATCCCGGGCTTGTCGCCGACAACGGGCGTGGAAGACCCCAAGCTGTTCGAGGCACTCCGTCAGTTGCGCATGCAGTGTGCCGAGGAAGAAGGTTTCCCACCCTACATCGTTTTCAGCGACAAGACGCTCCACGCTCTGGCCACCATCAAGCCCACGACGCTCGAGCAGTTTGGCATGATTTCTGGCATTGGCGAGCACAAGAAGCGCAAGTATGGCGAGCGATTTGTAAAGATGATTCAGAAGTATGCCGGAC
>CAMOTK010000069.1 GCA_946625715.1 uncultured Prevotella sp.
GGCAGGGCCGCGGAGTGGCCATACGCAAGCGCACACTCCCAGACGGACGGGTTGTCGTGGACAAAGTGATGAAATCGGTCTCGGAAAAGCTCGAATAAATTTGGCTTTTCACTCGACTTTTCGTATCTTTGCAGGCAATTTTGAACGATTCTTGAAATCATGAGAGAAAAAATAGATTTCTTCTTGCCTTGCAATGATAGGGCTGTCGCTGAGAAAACAGTGGCGCAGCTGCGCAAGAACAAGACTATCCGTCACATCTTCCTGCTGTGCAGCGACGCGGTTTCGATAGATGGTTGTCAGACCATTGTGGTCGACAGCCTGACCGCCACGCAGACCGTCAGGCTGATGGCCGAAAGTGCTGAGGCCGACTACGCCTTGATTTGCACCAAGTCGACCCCGCTCTTATTGGGGCAGGGCGCTCTCGACCGCTTCCTGCGTGTGGCCGAAGACGCCAACGCCGCCATGGTCTATGCCGACTACTGGCAGCAGTCGGAGAAGGGGGTGGAGAAGCATCCCGTCATTGACTACCAGTTGGGCGCCCTGCGCGACGATTTCGACTTCGGCTCGCTGCAGCTCGTGCGCACGTCGCTGCTCCAGCGGTATGCCGCTCAGGCCGACGAGCCCGCCTATCGCTTTGCCGGTCTCTATGCCCTGCGCCTCTTCCTGAGTCGCCAGGGCGAGTTGCTCCACCTGAACGAGTACCTCTATACCGAGGTGGAAAACGACCAGCGGGCCAGCGGCGTGAAGCAGTTCGACTACGTGAACCCTCGCAACCGCGAGGTACAGATAGAGATGGAGCAGGCCTGCACGGCCCATCTGTCGGCCATCGGCGCCAAGATAGAACCCTCGGGCTACGGTCTGCCCGACTTCAACGAGCAGCAGTTCGAGGTGGAAGCCTCGGTGGTCATCCCGGTGTTCAACCGCGCCAAGACCATCCGCGACGCCGTGGAGAGTGCGCTGTCGCAGAAAACGGTGTTCAAGTACAACGTCATCGTGGTCGACAACCATTCTACCGATGGCACCACCGACATCCTGGCCGAGCTTGCTAAGCAGAACCAGCAGCTTGTACACATCATGCCCGAGCGCACCGACCTGGGCATTGGCGGCTGCTGGAACCAGGCCATCAACGACGACCGCTGCGGCCGCTTTGCCGTGCAGCTCGACAGCGACGACCTCTACTCGTCGCCCAGCACGCTGCAGACCGTGGTCGACGCCTTCTACAAGCAGCGGGCCGCCATGGTCATTGGCAGCTACCGCATGTGCGACTTCGAGCTGAACACCCTGCCGCCAGGACTCATCGACCACAAAGAGTGGACCGACGAGAACGGACCCAACAACGCCCTGCGCATCAACGGACTGGGCGCCCCGCGCGCCTTCTTCACGCCCCTGCTGCGCCAGGTACAGTTTCCCAATACGTCGTATGGCGAAGACTATGCCCTTGGCCTGATTTTCTCGCGCCATTTCCGCATCGGTCGCATCTACAACGAACTCTACCTCTGCCGCCGCTGGGGCGGCAACAGCGACTCGAACCTCAGCATCGACCGCATCAACGCCAACAATCTCTATAAAGACCGCCTGCGCACGCTCGAAGTGAAGGCCCGCCAGCAGATGCTCAGCGGCAAGCGCGTCGTGGCCGAGGGCAGTGGCGCCCTGAGCCGCTTCTTCAACCGTCAGCTGGAGAAATGGGACGTTGTGCGCCAGCGCTATCGCGACCTGCAAAACGTGGAGACACGCGAACTGACCGTAGGACAGCTGACCTTCAAGGCGCAGTACAACCCTGCCCGCATACAGTCGACGGGGGCCAAGATTGATGCCAAGACGCTGGCCGAGCGCCCCTGCTTCCTCTGCGAGCAAAACCGTCCGCAGGAGCAAATCAAGCGCGTGCTCGACGGACGCTACGAGCTGCTGGTCAATCCCTTCCCCATACTCCCCATGCACTTCACCATTCCCTCGCTGCGCCATCAGCCCCAGCGCATTGGCGACCTCTGCGCCGAAATCTATCAGCTGCTGGTGGAGTATCAGGAGATAACCGTATTCTATAATGGGCCCAAGTGTGGTGCCTCGGCACCCGACCACGCCCATCTGCAGGCAGCCACCACAGGCCATCTGCCCCTGCAAGCGGCCTGGCAGCGACTGACGCATGCCCTGACGCCGGTGGTGAAGCTCAACGACGAGGCCGAACTTTCGGTCATCGACGACTATCCCGTGCCGGCACTGCTCATCAAGAGCCGCACGGCCAAAGACGGGCTGCGCCTCTTCCGCAAGCTCTATGCCGCCCTGCCCAAGGGTGCCGACGATGCTGAGCCCATGATGAACATCGTGGCGTGGCGCAAGGGCAACGACTATCTGCTCGTGGTGCTGCCACGCAGGAAGCACCGCCCCGACTGCTACTATGCCGAGGGCGACAGCCAGTATCTCATCAGTCCTGGAGCGCTCGATATGGCGGGCCTGCTCATCACGCCGCGCCTGACCGACTTCCAGCGCCTGACCGACGAGGTGGCCACGGCCATTATGCACGAGGTGTCGCTCACGGCCGACGACCTGCAGACCGTGGTGAAGCGCATCAAAGAGATTGCAGCGCCCATCTCTGCGGCATCCGTGAAGATGGAAGAGCCGCAGGTCACGGTGGGCATTGTCAGTGGCCAGCGCATTGTCTTCACCCTGAACACCCCCTATATGGCCAAGGGCGAGACCATCACCGGAGAGCAGGTGGTGGAGTTCAGCGAGGGTGGCGTCCTGTGGCGCGGCCAGCAGTATCGCGAGCTGCGCTTCATGCCGCAGTCGGCCGACGCCTCGTTCTCGCTGAGCGACGTGACCATCGGGCTCAATTTCCACTGGGAGCGCAAGGAGACGCAGACCTTTGGCGGCGCCCTGCTGCTCGTGGTAGAGTCCGGCCAGGTGACGGCCATCAACGAGTTGCCCGTGGAGCAGTATCTCACGAGCGTCATCTCCAGCGAGATGAGCGCCACGTCGTCGGCCGAGTTTCTCAAGGCCCATGCCGTCATCTCGCGCTCGTGGCTTCTGGCCCAGATGGAGAAGCGCCACAAGCAGAGTGGGGGACAGAACAACTTCTTCTCCTTTATTAAGAAAGACGACGAGCTCATCCGCTGGTACGACCGCGAAGACCATACCATCTTCGACGTCTGTGCCGACGACCACTGCCAGCGCTACCAAGGCATCACCCGGGCCACAAGTCCGGCCGTGGCCGAGGCCATCAAGGCCACGCGCGGCCAGGTGCTCATGTACGACGACGCCCTTTGCGACGCCCGCTTCTCGAAGTGCTGCGGCGGTCGCACCGAGGAGTTCCAGTACTGCTGGGAAGATGCGCCTAAGCCCTACCTTGTGAGCTTCAACGACCCCTTCTGCCACACCAACGACAAGCGGATACTGTCGCAGGTGCTCAACGACTACGACCAGGAGACGCCCGACTTCTACGAGTGGACGGTCAGCTACAGCAAGGCCGAGCTTACCGACCTCGTCAGCCGGAAGCTGAAGCTCGACCTGGGCGAGATAGAAGACCTCGTGCCGCTGGAGCGTGGCAAGAGCGGCCGCATCTGGAAACTGAAGATTGTGGGCAAGAACCGCTCCTTCACCATTGGCAAGGAGCTGGAGATACGGCGCACGCTCAGCGAGACCCATCTCTACAGCTCGGCCTTCGAGGTAGAGAAGCAGGGCGACCGCTTCGTCCTGCACGGCCGCGGCTGGGGCCACGGTGTGGGCCTGTGCCAGATAGGTGCTGCCGTGATGGGCGAGAAAGGCTATAGCTACGAGGAGATACTCCTGTTCTACTATCGTGGTGCAAACATTAAAAAGATATACAAATAGAGAAAAAACAATGCAGAAGAAAAGAAATCCCTGGGCGTGGATACCAACGCTCTATATTGCCGAAGGACTGCCCAACGTGGTGGTCATGACCGTGGCCGTAGTGATGTACATGCAGCTGGGCATGACCGACACCGAGATAGCCCTCTATACCGGCTGGCTCGGACTGCCGTGGGTCATCAAGCCCCTGTGGAGCCCCTTCGTAGACCTCTACAAGACCAAGCGCTGGTGGGTGCTTGCCATGCAGCTGCTGCTGGCCTCGTCGCTGGCAGGCGTGGCCTTCACGCTCAATGCGCCGTTCTGGTTTCAAGGCACGATGGCCTTCTTCTTCCTGATGGCCTTCTCGAGTGCCACCCACGACATTGCCGCCGACGGCTACTACATGCTTGAGCTCGACGACCACCAGCAGGTGTGGTTTGTGGGCATCCGCAACACGTTCTATCGTCTGGCCGTCATCTTCGGCAACGGCGTGCTCATACCCGTGGCAGGCGTGCTGCAGCTCATGTTCCGCAATCAGAAGGCCTTCACGTGGAGCCTTGTGTTCTACGGCTTGGCGGGCCTGTTCTTGGCCATCTGGCTCTATCATGCCTACATCATGCCGCGCAGCAGTGCCGACCAGCCCCACGAGACGAGTGCCCGCGAGGTGGCCCAAGGCGTGGTGACCGCCTTCAAGACCTTCTTCACGAAGCTGGCGCCCAAGGAGATGATAGCCCCCATGCTCTTCCTGCTGTTCTACCGCTTCCCCGAGGCGCTGATGCTGAAGATGAGCGTCACCTTCCTCATGCGCCCCAACTCTGCCGGCGGCCTTGGCCTCTCGCCGCAGGAGTTCGGCCTGGCCAGTGGCACCGTGGGCGTGATAGGCCTCACGTTGGGCGGCATCCTTGGCGGCATGCTGGCAGGCCGCGACGGCTTCAAGAAGTGGCTGTGGCCGATGGTCTGCGCCATCACGCTGCCCGACATTGTCTACGTCTACATGAGCTATGCCATGCCCAGCAACCTGGTGCTCATCAGCTCGTGCCTCTTCGTCGAGCAGTTTGGCTACGGCCTTGGCTTCACCGCCCTGACGCTCTACATGCTCTACTTCTCTAAGGGTGCGTTCCAGACGTCGCACTATGCCTTCTGCACGGCCATCAGCTATCTGGGCCTCATGTTGCCGGGCATGGTGTCGGGCTACATGAAAGACATGATGGGCTATCGCATGTTCTTCATTGTGGTCATGGCGCTGTGTGCCATCACGTTTGCCGTGACGGCGATTATCAAAGTAGACCCTGAATTTGGAAAGAAGCAGCCTTAGATGCCCAGTCCCCCTTGGAAGGCCATGTCTACCGCCTTACTCTGCTGAATGCGAGAGTAAGGCGGTACGTCGTTTGTGACCCAGATGTTGCCGCCGATGACCGAGTGGTGGCCAATGGTGATGCGTCCTAAGATAGAGGCGTTGGAGTAGATGGTCACGTGGTCTTCGATGATGGGGTGTCGTGGCACGTTGAGCATGTTGCCCTCGGCATCGTACTTGAAGCTCTTGGCGCCCAGTGTCACGCCCTGATAGAGCGTCACGTGGTGGCCAATGACCGAAGTCTCGCCGATGACCACACCCGTGCCGTGGTCGATGGCGAAGTATTCGCCGATGGTGGCGCCGGGATGAATGTCGATGCCCGTTTTCGAGTGAGCCTGCTCAGTGATGATGCGCGGAATGACGGGCACCTGCATCTGGTGGAGCACATGGGCAATGCGGTAGTGGGTCATGGTGTTCACCACGGGGTAGCAGTAGATGACCTCGCCATAGTTAGTGGCGGCGGGGTCGTTGTGGAACATGGCCTCGACGTCGGTGTAGAGCAGTCGCTTCACCTCGGGCAGCTGGTCGATGAACTTCAGAGCCAGCAGCTCGGCCGTGGGCAGCACCTCTTCCTCGGCACACTCCTCGCAGAACTGCAGTCCGCGTGCTATCTGCCGTCGGAGCACGGTGTAGAGTTTCTCCATGCTTTCGCCGATGTAGAAGGAGCGTATCTGCTCTTCGGGCTGTCGCTTGTAGAAATAGTCGGTGAAGATGATGCTCTTGACGAGGCTGACAATCTCGCGCACTTCCTCTACCGAAGGCATGGGAGCCGACCCTTGAGGCATCATGGCCTCTTCGCGCTCGGTCTGTTTAGCCAGCTGCCTGACGTTGCGCAGCAGCACTTCGTTCACTTTGCTTTGTTCCATGTTCCGTGTTGTTGGTTTTTTTACAGCTTGTAGAGGTCGCTGGCGGCCATGAGCTCGACCTTCATGTCGGCGAGTATGCGCTCGCACTGTTCCAGGTCGCTCGGGCGGATGACCACATGGGCCACGTCGCCATTGGCAAAGGAGTACATGTACTCGATGAACACCCCTTCTTCCGACAGCTTCTTGAGCACCACGGCCAGCGAGCCGCTGGTGTTGGGGCACACGAAGCCGATGACGTCGGTGAGCTTCACGGCGAAGTGGTTTTCCTTCAGTATGCTGCATGCCCGCTCAGGTTCGCTGACGATGCAGCGCAGTATGCCGAAATCGCTGTTGTCGGCAATGCTCATGGCCGACAGGTTGATGCCGTTCTGGCCCAGACACTCGGTCACCTCTGTCAGGCGACCCGACTTGTTCTCAAGGAAAATAGATAACTGTTTTGCTAACATAACGCTTGGGAGTTTTTAGTGGTTGTTTTTTTTCTTACTTGAACTTGCGGTTGTCGACCACGCGGCGCGCCTTGCCCTCGCTGCGCTGAATGCTCTTGGGCTCGGCCAGCTTCACCTTGAAGCCTATGCCGATGACCGAGCGCAGTTCGGCCTCGAGCTTCTTCTGCAGTCCCACCATCTGGCTCATCTCGTCGTTGAAGAATTCTTCCTTCACTTCGACGCGCAGCTCCGACGTGTCGGTGTTGTTCACGCGGTCGACGGTGAGCATGAAGTGGGGCTCGAACTCGGGCAGCGAGAGAATGACGGCCTCTATCTGCGACGGGAAGACGTTGACGCCGCGTATGATGAGCATGTCGTCGCAGCGGCCCAGGATGCGGTCCATGCGCACCAGCGTGCGTCCGCACTGGCACTTCTCGTAGTGCAGGGCGGTGAGGTCGTGGGTGCGGTAGCGCAGCAGGGGCATGCCTTCCTTGGTCAGGTGGGTGAAGGTCAGTTCGCCCAGCGTGCCCTCGGGCAGTGGCTCGCCCGTGTTGGGGTCGAGAATCTCGGGGTAGAAATAGTCTTCGTTGAGGTGGGTGCCGCACTGGTGCTCACACTCGTAGCCGACGCCCGGGCCAGCCACCTCAGAGAGTCCGTAGATGTCGTAGGCCTTGATGCCGAGGGTGGCTTCGAGCTTGCGGCGCATCTCCTCGGTCCAGGGCTCGGCGCCGAAGGCCCCCACGCGCAGCTTGAACTCGTCGCGGGGCCACTCGCACTCGTTCATGGCCTCGCCGAGGAACATGGCGTAGGACGGTGTGCAGCAGAGCACCGAGGCCCCGAAGTCGTGCATCAGTGTGATTTGCTTCTGCGTGTTGCCCGACGACATGGGAATGACGCTGGCCCCGATGTTCGTGGCGCCGTCGTGGGCTCCCAGTCCGCCCGTGAACAGGCCGTAGCCGTAGCTCACCTGGAAGATGTCGTCCTTCGTGGCGCCGAAGGCGGTGAAGGCGCGGCTGATGGCTTCCGCCCACATGGCGAGGTCCTTGCGGGTATAGAGCACGACGACGGGCTTGCCCGTGGTGCCGCTCGAGGCGTGTATGCGCACAATCTGGCTCATGGGCACGGCAGCCAGCCCGAAGGGGTAGTTGTCGCGCAGGTCGAGCTTGTTGGTGAAGGGCAGTTTCACGATGTCGTCGATGCTGCGAATGTCGCCCGGCTCGAGTCCCATCTCCTGAAACTTCCTGCGGTAGAAGGGCGTGTTGTGGTACACGTACTCAGCCATCTTCACCAGTCGGCGGCTCTGTATTTCGCGCAGCTGTTCGCGGTCCATACATTCAATGCTTGGGTTCCAAATCATAGTCTTGTCGTTTCCTTTATTATTGGTTGGTTCTTTTTCTTCTTCTTTAGTCTCACCTCTCACATATTATCTGATGAAGAGCAGCTCGCGATACTTGGGCAGCGTCCACAGACCGTCCTCGACAATCATCTCCAGGTGGTCAATCTCGCTGCGTATGGCATCCATCGTGGGGCAAACGGTGTCGTGGTAGCTGATGGCGCGCTGGTGGATGTCCTGTATGCGGTTGGCCACGCGGCGAGCGTCGGTCAGCTCTTCCACCTGCTGCTCAATGCGCTCCGTGCGCTCGGCAATCTCCTCGATGAGCTTCAGGTTGCGGGCCGAGAGGCGCTGGGCTTTTTCGGCCGCAAACACGTCCTTCGTGCCCTGCACGTTCTTGATGAGCTGGCTCTGATAGTGGGTCGATACGGGAATGATGTGGTTCATGGCCAGGTCGCCCAGCACGCGGGCCTCTATCTGCACCGTCTTGACGTACATCTCCCACTTCACCTCGTTGCGTGCCTCAAGCTCCTTGCGGTTCATCACCTTCGTGCGCTCAAACATCTCGACGCTGGCCTCGTCGAGGTAGTGTTCGAAAATCACGGGGCACGACTTCTCCACGTCGAGACCGCGGCTGGCCGCTTCCTTCACCCACTCGTCGCTGTAGCCGTTGCCGTCGAAGCGTATGGGCTTGCAGGTCTTGATGTCCTGCCGCAGCACTTCGAGGATGGCGTGGAACTTGGCCGTGTGGCCCGTGCCTTCGGCATATTCGGGCAGCTGGTCGTATTCGGCAATCTTGGCGTCGACACGCGCCTTAAACGACGTGAGGGCCTCGGCCATGGCGGCGTTCAGGGCAATCATGGCCGAAGCGCAGTTGACGCTCGAGCCAGGCGCACGAAACTCGAAGCGGTTGCCGGTGAAGGCAAAGGGCGACGTGCGGTTGCGGTCGGTATTGTCGACAATGAGGTCGGGTATCTGCGGAATGTCCAGTTTCTTAAGCGAGGAATTAGACATGAGCAATGAGTTCTCATTACCCATCTGTTCTATGTGGTCGAGCATGTCGGACACCGACTTCCCGAGGAAGCTCGATATGATGGCAGGCGGCGCCTCGTTGCCGCCCAGACGGTGGGCGTTGGTGGCACTCATGATCGAGGCCTTCAGCAGTCCGTTGTGCTTGTAGACGGCCATGAGCGTCTCCACGATGAACACCATGAAGCGCAGCGACTCCTCGGGGGTCTTGCCAGGCGCGTGGAGCAGAATGCCCGTGTCGGTCGACAGGCTCCAGTTGTTGTGCTTGCCCGAGCCGTTGATGCCTGCGAAGGGCTTTTCGTGGAGCAGCACGCGGAAGCCGTGCTTGCGGGCCACGCGCTTCATGAGCGACATGAGCAGCATGTTGTGGTCGACGGCCAGATTACACTCCTCGAAGATGGGTGCCAGCTCAAACTGGTTGGGCGCCACCTCGTTGTGGCGCGTCTTGCAGGGAATGGCCAGCTCCAGGGCCTGAATCTCCAAGTCCTTCATGAAGGCCTGCACGCGGTCGGGAATGGTGCCGAAGTAGTGGTCGTCCATCTGCTGGTTCTTGGCGCTCTCGTGGCCCA
>CAMOTK010000070.1 GCA_946625715.1 uncultured Prevotella sp.
GAACTGGTGGAGTGGGGCGTCAACTTCGACAAGAAGGACGACGGCACGTTCGACCTGCACCGCGAGGGCGGCCACTCGGAGTTCCGCATCCTGCACCATGCCGACGATACGGGCGCCGAAATTCAGCGCGGACTGATGGAAGCCGTGCGACACTGTCCCGATATTGATATCAAAGAGAATCATTTCGCTGTGGAAATCATCACCCAGCACCATCTTGGTGTGCGCGTCACGCGCCGCTCGCCCAACATTCGCTGCTACGGCGCTTATGTGCTGAACCCCGAGACAGAAAAGGTCGACACCTATCTGGCCAAGGTCACGCTGATGTGTACCGGCGGTTGCGGAGCCGTCTATCTCACCACGAGCAATCCCGTCATTGCCACTGGCGACGGCATTGCCATGGTCTATCGTGCCAAGGGCACCGTGCAGGACATGGAGTTCGTGCAGTTCCATCCCACCGTGCTCCACAATCCGAAGGAGACGCATCCGGCCTACCTCATCACCGAAGCCATGCGCGGCTACGGCGGCATACTGAAGTTGCCCAATGGCGAGACGTTCATGGAGAAGTACGACGAGCGTCTGTCGTTAGCGCCGCGCGACATTGTGGCTCGTGCCATCGATAAAGAAATGAAGATTCATGGTCTGGACCACGTTTGTCTGGACGTCACCCACAAAGATCCTGCTGAGACGCGCAAGCATTTCCCCAACATCTATCAGAAATGCTTGTCTATCGGCATCGACATCACCACCGACTATATTCCCGTTCGCCCTGCGGCCCACTACATGTGCGGCGGCATTAAGGTCGACCTCAATGGCCAATCGTCTATTGAGCGCCTCTATGCCATCGGCGAATGTTCGTGCACCGGACTGCATGGCGGCAACCGCCTGGCGTCGAACTCGCTCATCGAGGCCGTGGTCTATGCCGACGCGGCTGCCAAGCACTCGCTGCAGCACGTCGACCTGTACGACTGGAACGAGCAGGTGCCCGAATGGAACGATGAGGGCACGATGACCAACGAGGAGAAGGTGCTCATCACCCAGTCGGTGAAGGAAGTCAACCAGATTATGGCCAACTACGTGGGCATTGTGCGCAGCGACTTGCGCCTGCACCGTGCTTGGGACCGTCTGGATATGCTCTACGAAGAGACCGAGCGCCTCTTCAAGCGTGTGAAAGCGTCGAAGGATATCTGCGAACTGCGCAACATGATTAACGTGGGCTATCTCATCACCCGCTTTGCACTGGAACGTAAGGAAAGCCGCGGTCTGCACTACACCATCGACTATCCGGTCCACGCTTACGATAAGCGCTGATTTCCGTCGGCGGCAAACGCTGATTCCCGTCAGTTAAATAGTGATTTCGCCAGAGCCGTAGCAGCGATGGTGGTCTTCGTCGTAGACCACGCAGAACTGCCCGGGCGCTACGCCGTGGATGGGTGCGTCGGACGCGATGAGGAAGCGACCGTCGCCCTGTGCCTCGAATGTGGCGTGGTGATACTCGGGCGTGTGGCGAATCTTGAATGTAATGTTGCGACCGGGCATCTGGCCGTTGATGCTGTGGAAGTCGTGCACGAGGAACGCCTGTTTGTAAACCGTCGACGGGTCGTAGCCGTGGGCCACGTAGAGCTTGTTCTGCTGCGGGTCTTTCTTCACAATGAACCACGGACCGCCGCCAAAGCCCATGCCCTTGCGCTGTCCGATGGTGTAGAACCAGTGGCCGCGGTGCTGCCCGATGAGGCGGCCCGTCTCCAGTTCCACCACGTCGCCGGGCTGTTCGCCCAAGTAGCGCTTGATGTATTCCGTATAGTTGATTTTCCCCAAGAAGCAAATGCCCTGTGAGTCCTTGCGGTGGGCGCTCACCAAGTGTTCGCGCTCGGCAATCTGGCGCACCTCGTCTTTCACGTAGTGGCCAATGGGGAAAATGGCTTTTTCCAACTGCCAACCATAGATTTGTGCCAAGAAGTCGGTCTGGTCCTTCACGGGGTCGGGACTGGTTGTCAGCCACTTCACGCCGTCTATCACTTCCGTCTGTGCATAGTGGCCCGTGGCAATGAGGTCGTAGTCGTGGCCCCGCTTCTCGTGGAAAGCTCCGAACTTGATGAGGCGGTTGCACATCACGTCGGGATTAGGTGTCAGTCCGGCGCGCACTTTCTCCATCGTGTAAGCCGTCACTTGGTCCCAATACTCGCGATGGCAGTCAATCACCTCGAGCCTGCAGCCGTACTTTGCAGCCACAGCCGTGGCCATCTCGAGGTCTTCCTCGCTCGAGCAGTCCCACTCTTCCTCTTCTTCCGGGCCTATCTTGATGTAGAAACAGTCGGGGTGCAGGCCCTGACGCACCAGTTCATAGACCACCACACTACTATCGACGCCGCCCGAAAGCAGCACTGCAATCTTCTTGTCGTTCATTTCTCTTCCTTTCTCTTTTTAGGTAAGCGCCCAGCTCGTCGCAAGGCATCGTTGATGAGCCATTGCAGCTGACCGTTGGTCGACCGAAACTCGTCGGCCGCCCACGTCTCAATGGCATTCATCGTATCTTCGTCGATACGCAGAATGAAACTCTTGTTCGATGCGCCTTTTGCCATTCCTTATTTTATTTATAGAGCGAACCAGTGTTGACCACGGGCTGAGCCGAGTCGTCGCTGCACAGCACAACGAGCAGATTGCTCACCATGGCGGCCTTCTTCTCGTCGTCGAGGTCGACAATCTGTTCCGCCGAGAGCTTGTCGAGAGCCATCTTCACCATCGATACGGCGCCCTCTACAATCTTTTCGCGGGCCGTAATGATGGCCGAAGCCTGCTGGCGGCGCAGCATCACGGCAGCAATCTCGGGGGCATAGGCCAGGTAGTTGATGCGGGCTTCCACCACTTCGATGCCTGCCAGTGCCAGACGCTCGTCGAGTTTCTGCTCCAGTTGCTCGTTGATTTCGTCGCCGCCGGAACGAAGGGTCAGTTCGTTGTTCTGGTTGTCCTCGTCGTCGTAGGCATACTGTCCGGCCACTTGGCGCAAGGCGGCATCGCTCTGTACGCGCACAAAGCTCTCTAAGGCTTTCATGATGCTCTTCACGTCGCCGCCCACCTGGCCTTGAGCCGTGGTGGCCATGGTCTGCGAGTCTACCTCAAACAGTGCCTTGTAGGTGTCCTTCAGTTTCCATACCAGCACAAGGCCAATCATCACGGGGTTGCCCGTCTTGTCGTTCACCTTGATGGGCTCAGCGTCGAGATTGCGGGCGCGGAGCGACAGTTTCTGAGTGCCATAGAACGGATTTATCCAGTAGTAGCCCGTCTGACTGAACGTGCCGCTGTACTTGCCAAACCATGTGGTGACGCGGGCCTCGTTGGGCTCGAGCATGATGAAGCCGCACCAGAGGATGATGCTCACAACCAGGAGCACCACACCGCCCAGCAGCATCCATGCGCCCTGTTTCTCGTTGCCAGTTTCGTTGGCCATGTCCACAATGCCCCAGATGCCGCTAACGACACTGATGAGCGTCGTTGCCAGACAAACAAACAACATCAGAAAACCGTTTAACACACTTCCGGTAAAAGCTTTTTCTTTCGTTTCCATATTCTTTTAATTTAATTATTGTGATATCATTTTGATAGCGCAAAGATACAATCTTTCTTCTAATCTTCCAAGACTTTCCGATTCTTTTTAATAATAATTAATGTTAGGGAATGGTAGTTTTTTTGCGCTTATTCGTACCTTTGCACAAACTAAAGAAACTAAAACAAAATTACACGATTATGATTAAAGTTGTAGCTGTACACACCGCCATGGCTCTGGTAGAGCCACTGACAAAGATTTTCAAGGAGTATCTGCCTGAAGTGAAACTAAACCACATTGCCGACGACTCGCTCATCCAGGAAGTGATTGCCAACGGCGAAGTGACGCCTGCCGTGCGCCGCCGTCTGCTGTCGCACTATGTGGCTGCTGCCGATGCCGGTGCCGATGTGGTGTTCAACACCTGTTCGTCGGTGGGCGACGTAGCCGACTATGGCAATATCTATGCCCCCATCCCCGTGTTCCGCATTGACTATCCGATGGCTGTTGAGGCTGTGAACTCTGCCAAGCGCATTGGCGTCATCTCGACGCTCTCAACCACGCTCGACCCCACACGTCGGCTGTTGGAGCGTGCCGCTCGCGAGGCTGGCAAGGACGTGGTGCTCGTCGACGGACTGGCCGACGGTGCGTTTGCTGCCGGACAAAGTGGCGACAGTGAGACCCACGACCGCAAGATTGCCGAGGCTGCGCAGCGCATTGCCGACCAGGTCGATATGTTTGTGCTGGCTCAGGGCTCCATGGCCCGCATGGAGCAGCGCCTCTCCGAACTGACGGGCAAGCCCGTGCTGAGCAGTCCTGTGCGTGGCGTGCAAGGTCTTCGCAAGTTCCTGAAGATTGACTAATCGACATGAAGCGCAACAAACATGTGATACTGGCGATGCTCGTCATCTTGGGCGTTGTCACCTTCCTCGACCGCATCAACATCAGTGTGGCGGGTTCGGCCATCATGCACGACCTGAACCTCTCGCCCTCTGAGTGGGGATGGGTGCAGAGTGCCTTTATCCTTTCCTATGGTCTGATGCAGATTCCGATGGGTGCCTTCGGCGACCGCTACGGGCATCGCAAGGTGCTGGCGCTGATTGTGCTCTGGTGGTCGCTGTTTACAGCCTTCACCGGCATGGCCGGCGGCTTGGCGTCGTTGCTCGTCATCCGTTTCATGTTCGGCATTGGCGAGGCAGGCTCGTCGCCCTGTTCTACGGGCGTCATCAGTCGCTGGTTTGAGAAAGGCGAGGTAGGCAAGGCCCAAGGCTACGTGTGGGCAGCCAGTCGTATGGGTGGTGCTATGACGCCGTTTGTCGTCATTCCCGTCATGACCTGGGTGGGCTGGCGTGAAGCCTTCTACCTGCTTGGTGCCCTTGGCATAGTGTGGGCCATGGTGTGGTATTGGTACTACCGTGCGCCCGAAGCATCGGCTGCAGTCGCGTCTGTCGCACCGCAAGAAAAGACCGCTCTGCCTTGGAAGACCATCTTGCACAATAGCCAGTTCTGGATTATCTGCGGCATGTATTTCTTCTATGCCTTCGGTTCGTGGTTCTTCTTCAGCTGGTTCCCCACCTTTATGGAATTGGGCCGTGGCTTTGAGAAGAGCGAACTGACCTATGCCGTGGCCGTGCCATTCATCATGAGTATGATAGGCAACATCTCGGGTGGCTATCTGACCGACCGGCTCTCGAACAAGTATGGTTTGAAGGTGGGCCGCAAGGCCTTAGGTTCCACGTCGCTGGCCATTTCGGCCGTGTGCATGTTCCTGGCCGCCTTCATTCCCGGCAAGATGGCCGTGTTTGTGTTCCTCTCGCTTTGTTTCGGCATCTTCGACCTGATGCTGCCGTCGGCATGGGCCCTGTGCATCGACCTGGGCAAGCAGCATGCCGGTGCCATCAGTGGCGCCATGAATACGGCCGGCAACATTGGCGGTTTCTGCTGTGGCATTCTGTTCGGACAGCTTGTGCAGTCGTCGGGCAACTACAACCTGCCGCTCTACATGATTGCCGTGATGCTGATAGTGAGTGCCGTGCTGTTTGCTTTCATCAATCCGACGAAACCAATCATCAAATAAAAAAAGAGGAATGGGCAACGATGCTCATTCCTCTTTTTTTCTATAGTTCCAATTATCTTAGTTTCTCGTAAACCTCGCGCAGCGACGCGTCGTTGCCCACATTGCCCGGGAAGATGATGTAGGGGAAGTGGGCGGCCATGACGCAGGGCACGCTGGGAACGACCTGTCCCAGCACACGGGCCGAACTGACCGACAGGCCTTTGGTGAGAATGTCGTGCGAGGTGATGCCGCCCTTGCCCACCAGATAAGACGGTGTGTAGGGCAACTGCCGCACGATGTCGACCAGGAAGTCGCTCACCTGCTGCCCCAAATGCTGCCGCTGGTCGGCGTCGCTGAGGCGCACTTCCTGCCGCGAGGTATAGACCACGGGCGTCAGTCCCATCTCCACGGTTTGTTGTATGAGGTCAATCACTTCGTTCATGAGTATGGCTGGCTCGTCGAGCAGGCGCTGCACGTCGACCTCCAGTCCGCAGGTGTGCTCGGCCTGCAGCAACTGTTCCAGTTGGCGGGTGGTTTTTTGCACATGCGAACCAATGACAAAGCAGCCCACGCCATCCTGTCGTTGCAGGATAGAACGGTCGAGTAGGGGCTTGTCGGCAATGCCGCTCAGTGCCTTGGGCAGCGACGACGAACTGCGGATGACGACGGCCTGATGGTCGGCGAGCGCTGCGGTGATGGTAGCGGCATAAGCCTTGAGCTCGTCGTACGACTGTGCGTCGACGATGTCGTAGTCGTCGGGGTTGGCTCCCTTTTCACGGATATAGTCGCTAAGCACCGAAGTGTGGTAGGCAAAGACGTTGTCGCGTGCGAACTCCGTTTCGCTGACGGGAATGAGCCGCTCGCCGTCCTTCATATAGTGTACCCCGTCGATGGTCAGTCGGCCGGCCTCGATGAAAGCCGGGCAGAATGGCGTTTTGGGTGCCACGGAAAAGCCGTTGTCGACGAGCACCTCGCGCATGACGTCGGGCTCCAAGGGGAAATGACCGCGCAGACACGAGTCGCTGCGGCTGATGATGATGAGGCGGCACTGCCTTTCCTTCGCTACCTTGGCCACCGTCTGCATGGCCTCTCGCGTGGTCTGTTCGGCCTCGTCGCGAGTCATGGCGCGGGTGTTGGTCAGGATGTAGAAGAAAGGCACATCGTCGTCGAACGCCCGTCTGACGCTCGTTTCGTCCCACTGCGTGATGAGCAGACAGCCGTGCACCGTTTGTATGCCGGTGGGGTCGTCGTCGAGGACGACCATTTTGATGTTTTCGTTCCTCATTTCAGGGGGCGTATGTGTTGCATCTCGCGTGCTTCGGCAGGTGTGGCCGGCTCGTAGCCCATGAGGCGCACGAGCTGAACCAGACGCTCTACGAGCTCTGCGTTGGTGTGTGCCCGCTTGCCGGGAGCATAGTAGAAACTGTCCTCAAAGCCCACGCGCACGGCGTTGGCGCCCATGCCGATGGCACAGGCCAGGATAGAGAAGTCCTTCATCGAGTCGTGAGTGATGCCCCAGCTGGTGCCCGGTTCCATGAGCGAGCAGAGCATGGCCATGTTGCGGCCCGTGGCACTCAGGTTCGACGAGTTGCCCGGTCCGAGGCAGAAGTTGTAGTGGAGCGGACGATGGATGACGCCCTCGTCGGCCAGGCGCGTGCAGCACTCCACATGGCTCAGGTCGAACAGCTCCATCTCAGGCACCGTATTGGTCTCGTCGAGTCGCTTAGCCCAGTAGCGCAGGTCGGGCATGGTGTTCACGTAGACCGTCTCGCCGAAGTTGACCGACCCCATGTTGAGCGAGGCCACCTCTACTTCCGGCACGTCGAGGCTGACGCAGCGCTGTTCGAGCGTGAGCGACGACAGGCCGCCGGTGCTGCCCTGTACAATCATGTCGGTCTCCTTGCGGATGAGACCTATGGTCTGGCGGAAAACGTCGAGTTCGAATGTTGGGTTGCCCTGCAGGTCGCGCGTGTGGAGATGCACCTCGCAGGCACCGGCCTTGTAGCAGTTGATGGTGTCTTCGGCAATTTCTTCCGGAGTGAGCGGGTTCTTACATTCGGCAGGAATCTCCTTGCCGACGTGGCATACGGGCGCCACGGTGATAATGATTTTTCTATTCATTGGTGGTTGGTTTTTAGTATGCTTCGCGATATTTGCCTTCGTCCTTGTCGTCGAGCATGGAGAGGTAGCTCTGGTAGCGGCTTTGGGCGATGTAGTGGTCTTCGAGTGCTTTCAGCACGGCGCATCCCGGCTCGTGGGTATGGGTGCAGTTGCTGAAGCGGCACTCCTTCGAGAAGTGGAAAATCTCCTTGAAGTAGCCCGTCAGTTCTTCAGGCTCCATGTCGAACGTGCCGAAACCTTTGATGCCCGGCGTGTCGATGAGGTAAGAGGTGAGGGGTGACTGGGAATTGGGTATGGGAATCATTTCCGAGAACGTGGTCGTGTGCATGCCCGTGTTGTGGGCATCGCTGATTTCCGCCGTGCGCAGGTTCTGTCCCGGCACCAGTCGGTTGATGAGCGTCGACTTGCCCACGCCGCTGTTGCCACTGAGCAGTGTGATTTTTCCTTCGAGCAGCGGGCGCAGTTCGTCGACACCGTCGCCCTGTCCGGCCGAAATCTGCCGACACTCGTAGCCGATGGTCTGGTAGAGGTTGACCATCATCTGCTGGTAGTGGCGCTCATCGTCGCTGAGCAGGTCGGTCTTGTTGAAGACCAAGACCACCGGCACGCGGTAGGCCTCTGCCGAAGCCAGGAAGCGGTCGATGAAAGTGGTGCTTGTCTGCGGGTAGTTGACCGTGACCACCAGGAAAGCCTGGTCGACGTTGGCGGCGAGGATATGGCTTTGTTTCGAGAGGTTCTGCGACTTGCGTATAATATAGTTACGGCGATCATCAATAGCAGTGATGAACGCCGTACCCTCTTGGTTGACCGTCAGTTCCACCCCGTCACCCACGGCCACCGGATTGGTGCTGCGGATGCCTTTTAGGCGGAAGTTTCCCTTGATTTTGCTTTCTATGAGCTGGCCGTCGTCGGTCCTGACGGAGTACCAGCTGCCAGTGTTCTTGACAACGATTCCGTGCATTTACACCGTCATGATTTCCTTGTTCTTGGCATCGATGAGCTCGTCAATCTTCTTGATGTACTTGTCGTGCAGCTTCTGCAGTTCGAGCTCGGCATCCTTTTCGTTGTCTTCCGACAGACCGTCCTTGATAGCCTTCTTCAGTTTGTCCTTGATGTCGCCGCGCACGTTGCGCACCTCGACCTTGGCCTTCTCGGCAATTTTGTTGCACTGCTTCACCAGGTCGCGGCGGCGCTCTTCGGTAGGCTGCGGAATGCCCAGACGGATGATTTCGCCGTTGTTCTCGGGTGTGATGCCTACGTCGCTGTCCATGATGGCCTTCTCAATGTCGCGAATCTGCTTGCGGTCCCAAGGCTTGATGGCGATGGTGCGTGCATCGGGACAGCTGACGGTGGCCACCTGATTCAGAGGCACGCGCGAACCGTAGGATTCCACTCTCACTCCGTCGAGAATGGCCACGTTGGCGCGTCCGGCACGAATGCGGTTGAGCTCCTCTTCGAGGAACATGGCGGCCATTTCCATTCTCTCTTCACTCTTCTGTAATGTTTCTTTTACGTCGATCATATTGTTGCTTCAGTTAT
>CAMOTK010000071.1 GCA_946625715.1 uncultured Prevotella sp.
TGCAGCAGGTGGGCTATACGCTCGACGACATTATTATCTGGGATAGACAGAAAGAGTACAACAACATGCGTCCATTGGGCTATCCCTATAAGTTCAGAATCAACAAAGTTCACGAATATCTCCTCATTTTCACGAAATAACATGACTAATGAATTTGCCTATCTTCTTGGAATGATTCTCGGCAATGGAGAGATTGTCAGAGACAATCAGAATACCCAGATTAATATTGACATCCCTCACAAAAAGCTGGAAACAGACAGCTGTCGCGACATCGACATCTATGTGAAAGCCAGTTTGGTCGACATCAATAGGGTCTTGTCCAGATTGGCATCTACCAATTTTGATATTAATACAGGTCGCAAGTCTACGATTTTCAGTTTTCAGAAAAACAACAACGACTATCTTATCCAAGAAATCCTGCGGCTGACAGGTAACGTCTTCAAGCACGACTATATGCGCATGGATGCCAGCCTGTTTACCATGCCTGCAGACTGTAAGCGAATGCTCCTAAAAGGCATTGCCGACGTGACTGGATATATTCGTCGTTCAAACTACGCTTTTGCAAACAGATATGAGCACAGAGCCTATATTGAGATTCCTGCTAACTGGTACATGGTCGTTGATATCTGCAACATGCTCAAAGACGTAGATGTGCCAGTGCAAACCATCGACTGGGCGCATCCCAACATGAGGGACGGGCTATTGAAGAAATACAAGAGTGGGCAAGTGAACTTCTGGAAAAAAGAGCATCAGATAAAAATCTTTGCCAATGAATTTTTGAAGATAGGATTTAATATCAAGCATAAAAACGATGCCTTGCAACGTTTGGCTGACGAAGAAATTAAGGGCTTTTCTGACGCTGGGCGCGATATATCAGTTACCCACCACTTCTATTGGGAAAAGTCGCCTCGGAAAGGCAAGGTGAAGCCACCACATCCTGGTGAGAACGATGCTTTCATTCCTGAAGAAATACGTGGTCAGCACTTTAATTCATGGACGGAAATAGCCCGAAAACTTGGTTATCATGAATAATGTTCTCAAAGAAAAAGACCTCTATGAGCCCATGCGTCTGTGGCTACATCAGTTTTTGTCCGACAGGTACAAGAACAAAGAAATAATTACCATCGACTGCCACACAGAGAAACTCTACAAAGTGCTGCACCAATACGATGTCAGCATTGAGCAGGCCATAGGCCTGGATATAGAGATAGATGTGCTGGGCATTGTGAAAACAGGAAAGGAGAACTTACTGTTTTTCATCGAGGCCAAGAAAACGGACCTAACCATCCGCGACCTTGGGCAGTTGTGGGCCTACTGTAAACTTGTCAATCCCGAAATGGCCTTTCTGTTCTCGTCGAAAGGCATCGGATGCTTCGACAAAATCCTCAATGTCTACCATCGGCAGGATATGCTGGAGTACTTTAGGGACAAGCGACTTACCAAAGCCATGCACATAGCCAAATGGGATATCAGTAGCAACATGCCCGATTTGCTGGGCATGATACCCACTCTTTAGCTCGTTTCTTAGTCCTCGCTGATTATTTTGGTGAGCTCGTCGAGCGATGAGGCTACTTTGATGTAGGTGCGCCAGGGGCGGCGGGTCATGCCGCGGGCTTCGAGGTCGTCGAGCAGGGCGATGAGCGACGACCAGTAGCCCTTCATGTTGTAGAGAACGACGGGCTTCTGGTGGTAGCCGATGGTGGCCGATGCGGCAATGGTGAAAATTTCATCGAGCGTGCCGATGCCGCCGGGCAAGGCGATGAAAAGGTCGCTCTGGGCTTCCATGAGCGCTTTGCGGTCGTTGAGGTTGTCGCAGGGAATCTCCACGTCGACAAACGCCGACGTGCGACCGCTCTTCTCTACGATGGTGGGAATGACACCGATGGTGTGGCCGCCAGCAGCTTTCGTGGCACGTGCCACGCACTCCATCAGTCCTTGGTTGACGCCGCCATACACGATGTTATGGCCTTGGGCAGCCGCCCAGCGCCCCAAATTCTCCGTGAGCACGAAGAATTCGGGGTCAATCTGTTGGTTGGCGGAGCAAAATATGCAAATGTTCATGTGTGTGGTCTAATCTTCCTTCTGAAACACTTCCTTCAGGTAGCGCACGTTGGTACCGAAGTTGCCGCGCACGTCGCGCACCTTCTTGGCGTCGCGCGAGCGCTCAACAACGAGCCAGCCGCGGTACTTGATGTCGTCGAGGGCACGCTTCACCTCGTGCATGTTGATGCGCGGGTCGCGGTCGAGGGTGACGCTGTCGGTCAGCGAGGCGTGCACCTGTGCGATGCGCTTGCGGCCCAGGTACTTAATCTCGGCCACGGGGTCGCGGTGGTTGTCGACGGCATCCTGCAGGTTGTAGTAGAGCTTGATGCCCTTCGACTTCACTTCCTTCAGGAGCTTGGCGCTCTCCTTGGCGTCGAGGGCGGTGCGGATAGCGATGACGCAGTCTTCGTCCTTGGCCATCTCGCCGATGACGTGCAGGCGCTTCACGAGCTCCTTGCGCTCAGGCGTGCCGGCCTTCTCCCATTCATGACCGCTGCCACCGAGGGGCAGGAAGGCCACCTTCACGTCGAACATATCCATCGTGTTCAGACAGTCCTTGATGAGGTCTTTGTAGTTGTCGCGCTTCAGCAGGTTCTGGGCGAAGAAGCCCGACATGGCAATCGACGACACCTCGATGCCCGTCTCCTTCAGCGTCTTCTTGAACTTCTCTTCCTCTTCCTCGTTGTCGCGCAGCTTGTTCTCGAAGAGCACGCGCTTGCCGAGTGGTCCCATGTCGAGCTCCACACCGTCGGCACCAATCTCCTTGGCCAGTGTGATGGCGCCCGGACGCTGGCGCTTGAGCATCATCCAGTCACAGGCTGACACCTTGTAGCGGTGCTGGCAGAATGCTTCTACGGGGCACATGAGCAGTGCCACGAGACCGATGAATACGGCTTTCTTCATGTTGATAGTCTTCATTTTGTTTTAAGTTTTAATGGTTGTCAGTCGTTTACTTTTGGATGCCGAAGTCGGCCTGTTGTGCTTCCACTTCCTGAAGCATCTTGGCCTTCTGTTCGTCTGTAAAATCGACGTTTTTTGAGGTACCAAGTTTAACATTTGAACCATTTTTAACGGTTGTCTCTGTGAAAATCATGGGCAGCGGGGCCGCTACGCTCTCAATCTCAAGGTCGGCAGGGGTGGGCGCATGGGTGCCGGGATACTGCACTTCGGCATGTATCTTAATCTTGCCCGCGCGGCGCGTAGAGCGGATGAGCACGGGTGCCGAGCCCCATTCCACCGCCCGCGGATTGGCACCGATGGTGGCATCGCCGATAATCTCGCCCTCGCCCTCGACGGTGAAGCGGATGTTCTCTTTGGCCAGACGGCGCACGTGGCCGCTGTCGTCGGTCACCTCGCACACCACGACGATGAAGTCGCTGCCGTCGGCCACGAGCTTGTGGCCCATCTCATCTGCGTAAAGGCGCAGCTTGGTGCTGCGGCGCGACGGCATCTTCTCCTCGCGGCACACCACCTTGCCGTCGACAATGCCCTCGGCCACCATCTTCACTTTCTGCCATGCACGCTGCGTGTAGCTGTAGTTGCGCGCTTCCCAGAAGTCCCACGCCTTGGCAAACACCACGGGGCGCGACGGAGCGTGACCCTCGGCATGGCTTACGGGCAGCGTCCACGAGTGGGCGCCATCGTACATCGTCAGGCGCACGGAGTCGCAGTTGCTGAACACGGTGACGTCGGGCTCGGAGAACTGCGTCATCTCGTGGGCGATATGCACCATGGGCTGTTCGGTCAGCGTAGATTCAAACATCCAGAAAGCAGTCTTCTTCTGGCGGAAGGCGTCGTAGATGCCGCCCCAGTAGGGGTCGGGGTGATAGCCGCGCTGGTGGTCGAACGGGTGCCACTGGCAACCGCCAATGAACTGGCCCGTGGTGTGATAGAGCTCATCGGTGGTCTTGGCCAGCGAGTAGGCCTGTGTGAGCATGGGCCGCTCGCCCCATGAGCGCGAGGCGCGGTTGAGGTTGTTGTGGGCATACCAGTCGTCGACATATTCGCCGAACTCACGCGTGAAGATAGGTTGGCAGGGTGCCTTCTGCCCATTGTCTGTTGGCCATTGGCCGCCGGCAATCTTGAAGTCGTCGCCCGGCCATCCGTAGACCACGTCGTAGTTTTCGGCCACGCCAGCCGAGTGGACGTCGGCAGCAGCTACGGGGCGATAGGGGTAGGGATATTCGTCGCGCGTAATCTGCAGTGCCTTCAGTGCAAATGCCTCGGGATAGCGCGTCTCGTTGAGGATAGGCTCCCACATCAGCACGCAGGGGTGGTTGCGGTCGCGGCGGATAATCTGGCGCGTGTTCTCATGCACCTTCTCGTCCCAGCCCTCAGCCTTGTTCCAGTACTGCCAGCCGGGCGTGGCCACAATGATGAAGAGGCCCAGTTCGTCGCAGGCATCCATGAACGACGGGTCCTGCGGGTAGTGGGCGGTGCGGATAATCGTGAAACCGGCATCGCGCAGGCGCTTGGCATCGCGCCACTGCTGCGAGTTGGGCAGGGCGTTGCCCACGTAGGCAAAGTCCTGGTGGCGGTTGGCACCCACGAGCTGCTGGTACTTGCGGCCGTTTAGGTAGAAACCAGGTTGACGGCCCTGCGCGTCGTCGGTGCGCACGAACTCAAACGAGCGGATGCCTATGCGTGTGATGCCGCCGTCGAGCGGCTGTTTGCCGTCGGTGAGCTGCGTCTTCAGACTGTAGAGATTGGGCGTCTCGGGCGACCAGAGGCGCGGCTGCTTCACCTTCAGGCGCTGCACTACCGTCTTCGTCTCGCCGGCCGCGAGCTTCACCTTGCTGCTCTGGCGTCCCACGCCGTCGAGCACGTTGCTCACGGTGATGGTGCGCTGGCGGTTGTCGCTGTTCTTCACCTCGGTGTTGACGATGACCGTAGCTTCGCGCTCAGAGATGTTCTCGTAGTGCACAAACACACCGCCGCCAGCCACACGTCCGGCCTCGTTGGCATCGGTGATGGCCACCTTCTGCTTGGCAATGAGCCACACGTCGCGGTAGATGCCGCCGTGGTAGGCGAAGTCGAGGGTGTACTGCGGCTTGCCCGGGGGATAGGTCTTGTCGTTGCTGTTGTCGGTCTTGACGGCAATGACGCACTCGACGCCCGACTGACAGCCCAGCTGGGTGAGGTTGATGGTGATGGGCAGGTAGCCGCCCTCGTGCTCCTTCACCTGACGGCCGTTGACGTAAAACGTCTGTTTGCCCATGATGGCCTCGAAGTGGAGCGTCACGTCGCGGCCGAGCGTCTCTTTAGGCAGCGTGAAGTGCTTGCGGTACCACGCCACGCCTTGGTAGTTGCGACAGCCACTGGCCTCGGCAGGCACAAGCTGTACGGTGTGGGGCGTGCTCACCACCGTCCAGGCGGCATCGTCGTAGTCCTTGGCCTCGGCGCCCTGGGCGTCGCCAAGCAGGAAGCGCCAGCCGGGGTTGAAGTCGTAGACCTGTCGGCCTGAACCTTCGTAGGGGTAGAAGCCAGCAATGGAAGAAGCCCCCCTCTGGTCCCCCCCAAGGGGGGATGCTGATGAGGCGGTGAGGAATGTGAGGGTAAGAATGAGGGTGGTTACTATGGTTTTTCTTTTCATATGACTGATGAGTTATCGAGGTTCATTATAGTCCCCCTTCCCATTGGAAGGGGTTAGGGGTAGGCTTTCCCAATCGTCGGTGCGGAAAGAAGAGACGGGCAGACCGTCGTGCATCAGGTCGCCTACGGTCCAGTCCTTGAAGGCGTAGCGCACGGCCACGGGGTGTTTCACGGCGGCGCTCTTCACGTATACGTGGTTGCGCGACACCCACGCTTCGGCCGGATGGAACACACGGTCGGCACCGGCCACTTCAAAGTTCTGGCTGGTGCCATTCTCAAAGTACACCCACTCCTTCGAGCGGTCGAACGACACGATGGCCGTATCGCCCTGGAACGTCACATCCTTGTAGGCGGCAAAGTCGGGCAGGCCCTTCATGCCGTAGGTGTTGCTCAGGGCCAGCAGTGCCAAGCGCTCGCCAGCCTGGCGCTTCTTGCGCGGATGGATGCCCTTCTCCAAGCCCGTGTCCATGAGTACGGCCATGCGACTGTTGGGAATGAGTGCCTCGGCCTTCAGCTGCTGTTCTCGCAGGAAGGCACTGTTGTACTGTTGCCACCCGATGATGCTGTAGTCGTAGGGCGCAATCTGACAGTAGTAGAAGGGGAAGTCGCCCTGCTTCCACTCCTCGCGCCAGCCCTCGACCATGCGGGCAAAGAGCGGTGCATAGAAGTCGGAGCGGTCTACGTTGTCTTCACCCTGATACCAGATGGCACCGCGGATGGCGTAGCCGATGATGGGTGCCAACTGGCCGTTGTAGAGCGACACCGGACAGCGCTGCTTGTATTTGTTGAGGTTGGCCTCGTTGAGTTCGCGGGTCACCTTCGGGAACGCCTTCAGCCAGTCGGCCTTCATCCACGCCTCGCAGGCTGCACCACCATAGGCAGTGCAGATGAGGCCCACGGGCACGCCTAATGCCTTGCGCAGCGCCTTGCCGAAGAAGTAGGCTGCGGCCGAGAAGTCGCGCACCGAAGCGGCATCGGCTGCCCGCCACGTGCCCATGAGGTCGTCGACGGGCGTCAGGCTGACGCGCCGCTTGGCGTAGTAGAGGCGCAACTGGGCGTCCTGACACTGCATCAGCTCCTCGGTAGCCCCCTCAACGGGTTGCGCCTTGAAGCCCTTCATCTGCATCTCCATGTTCGACTGTCCCGAGCATATCCACACCTCGCCGAAGAGCACGTTTCTCAGTCCGACGGTCCGGCCTTGCGACCTGAATAGGATGTTGTAAGGACCGCCGGCCTGCGGTGTCTTGATGGTGACTTCGAAGTATCCGTCCTTGCGAGCCGTGACGCTGTAGCTGCGCTTGTCCCATGGGGTGAGCACGATAATCTTCTCGCCGGGGTCGGCTGTACCCCATATTCTGACATCGGTCTGCTGTTGCAGAACCATGTTGTCGGCAAAGAAACTGGGCAGTTTCACTGTGGCATGAGCGGTCATCCCCAAAAGGATGCAAGCCATGCAAAGTGTCCGTTTAAAAAAGGTAATCATAATTCTCAATTCTCAATTCTCAATTTTCAATTTTCAATTCTCAATCACCAATTCCGGTTGCGTGAGTAGTCCTGCGGGCAACAGATCGTCGCCCTTGGAGCGGTAGCGGGCGTTGGTCCAGATACCTTCATAGGGCAACTTGCCCTGGTCCATGCCGCGCAGGGCGTTGTGCCAGGTGTTTACCACCTCAATCTCGAGTACGTTCTTGCCCTTCTTCAGCGCTTTGGTGATGTCGAGCTCATAAGGTGCTGTCCAGGCAATGCCGCAGTCCTGACCGTTGACCCACACATGAGCCACGTCGCACACACGGCCCAAGGCCAGTTTCACGGTGCCCTGCTGTCGGGGCAGTTTGAAGGTGGTGGTATAGCGGGCATGTCCGCTGAAGAAGCGGATGCGGTCGTCCTGATGTTGGCGCCAGTCGAAGAGAGCCTGTTTTTTCAGGGTGACACCACTCTCGCGGAAGGTCACGTCCCATGTGGGAGTCTGGAGCTTGAGCGTCTGGCGGTGGTTGCTGGTTGCAGCCGTCTTCGTGCCTGCAGCACTGCCGAAGCATACGAAGCACGACCCGTAGGGCGGCAGCACGATGGTGCCGTCGTAGGCTGTGGTGGTGTCGTCGATGGGATGGTAGACTGTGGCGGCGCTATATTGACTGCGGAACTGCGGTGTGAACGTCTGTTCGCGGTCGGTTTGGTTGCTCAGGAAATAAACATCGCGGCCCGTGTCCTGACGGTGCACGAAAGCGATGCCTGCGGGCAGGATAGCGTCCTGCGGAGTGCCGTCGAGCGTAGCCTTCGTGTAAGGTTGGTCGATGATGAGCACCCCCTGTCGGCGCAGTTCATCGATGCGTGCCTGTGCTTCAGCCGACACCAGCGTGCCGGTGGGTATGACGAGGGCCTTGTAGGGGAAGGGCCTGTGGAGCAGGGCGTCCTTGTTCATCGAGTCGTAGTGGTAGCCGTGGAGCGCGTTGGTCCAGTCCTTTAGGTCGAGAATGCCGGCCGAGTGGCGCACGCCTACGGGCGACTCTTCCATCGGACAGCCCACGTTGGCCAGTCGCTTCTGTTCCGATGCCACGCGCTCCTGACCGAACAGGCCGGGGAGCATGGGCACAAGGCGGTCGGGGGTGAGGGCGCGCGAAGGCATCTCCTCGCCGGTAAAGACGGCAATGTCGGTCACGGGCTGTCCCTGTTGCAGCAACGTCTGGCAGCGCGTGATGTAGTCGACGAACGCCTTGGCCTCGGGGAACCACGTCTGGTCGCGCTGGAAGAAGAGGCCGATGCCGTCGAGCGTCATGCCTGGCTTCTTGTCGAGCCACGGGTTGTGGGTGAAGACATGGAAGAAGAGGCGGTTCATGCCTAAGCAGAAGTTGCGGTCGAGCAGTGGCTTGACCATCGCCGGCGTCTCGTTCCACACACCGCGCACCTCGGTGAAACCCTCAGCCTGCACCAGCTGTTTGCCGTAGATGTGGGCTCCGCTGATGGCGTCGAGCATGTCGTTGGGCTTGTCGTGTGTGGGCGAGTTGAGCCAGTATTCGCCCATGGGGATGTCTACATATTTATAGTGTGACAGACCGTCGCTCATCATCGTGGGGGCCACGCTCTCCGAACTGAGTTGCACGCCATAGCGGCGAGCCTCGCGGGCGGCAGTGGCAAAGAAGGCGTCGCCGGTGAGTTCGTCGATGGTGAGGCGAATGTCGTGCAACACTTGTTCGGCGTTGTCCATCGGGATGCCGGCATAGACGGGCAAGTAGGGCAGTAGGTCGTAGCCCCGGCGGCGCTGGAACTCGTCGGCGAAGTTCTTCGACCAGTTCTGCGAACCGCACTCCCATGAGTCGACGTGCATATATTTGATGGCCTGGTGGTTAGGTCGCTGCATGAAGCGTCCAAACCAGTTGCTGATTTGTTTCTCGACGGCTGCCGTCGAGAACTTGTCGCACTCCAGTCCCTTACCACCGCCCGCCGTAGCGTTGGTGTGGCCGGTGGAAGTGTGGCCGAAACGGAGAATCAGAGCCTCACCCCCAGCTCCATTCCGAAGAGAGAGGGGAGTCTCAAACTCGCCATTCTTATTGGGGTAGAGGCGTATGGGATTGA
>CAMOTK010000072.1 GCA_946625715.1 uncultured Prevotella sp.
ACGTCGATGCCGATGTTGACCACCTCGAAACCGCAACCTTCGAGCATCGAGGCCACGAGGTTCTTGCCAATGTCGTGCAGGTCGCCCTTCACGGTGCCGATGACCACCTTGCCCAGCGAGGCCATCTCTTCGCCGGCCATCAGGGGCTTCAGTACCTCGAGACCGGCCTTCATGGCGCGTCCGGCCATGAGCAGCTGTGGCACGAAGGCCTTGCCGTCCTGGAAGCGCTGTCCCACCTCGCTCATGGCGCGAATCATCTCGTTGTTGATGATGTCCTGCGGTTTCTGACCGTCGTCGACGGCCGCCTTGGTGGCCACGGCGCAGTCGTCGGCCTTGCCTGCCACGATGGCATCGAACACGGTGGGAGCGGCCTCTGCCTGCTGGTCGGAGCGAGCGGGGTGCTCGGTCGGAGCAAGCGGGGCGCTCGGTCGGAGCGAGCGGGCCTGCAGGTCGGAGCTGGCGCCCGGCACGTGGGGAGCCACGTAGCAGCCCGGTGCCGGCTGGGCCAGTGGGACGAGGGCGGCCATGTGCTGGTCGGTGGTGCCGCAGCAGCCGCCCACAATGTTGACGAGGTGCTCGTTGAAGAAGGGCCACATCTCGCGCTGGAACAGCTCGGGCGTGGTGGGATAGTGGTTGTGCTCGTCGGGGATGCCGGCGTTGGGGAACACAATCAGTCGGAATCTGGTCTCGCTGGCCAGTCGGCACATCAGGTCGTGCACCATCGCAATGTCGGGACTGCAGTTGATGCCCACGGCAAAGATGCCTTCCTCGGGCAGTTGCTTGATGTGGTCGATGACGTTCTGGCCTATCATGTTGAAGCCTTCGGGAGTGCGCACGGTGAAACTGAGCAGCAGGGGCACCTCGCGCTGCAGCTTCTTCATGGCGCGCTGACAGGCTTCCATGCCGGCACGGGCGTTTTCTACGTCGAAGATGGTTTCGAGAATCAGGCCGTCGACACCGCCTTCGAGCAGTCCTTCGGCCTGTTCCTGATAGACGTCGCGCAGCTCGTCGTAGCCCACGCCGGCCCCTTCCATCGAGATGGTCTCGCGGGTGGGTCCCATGCCGCCCAGCACGTAGCGCGGCTTCTCGGGGTTGGTCAGCGTGAAGGCGTCGGCCAGCTGGCGGGCCAACTGTGCGGCCACCACGTTGATGCGGCGTGCCTCACGGTCGAGACCGAGGGCGCGGAGCGAGATGCTCTGGGCGTTGAACGTGTTGGTGGTGATGATGTCGGAGCCTGCGGCGAGGAAGCCGCGATAGATGTTGCTGACGACCTCGGGGCGCTCCACGCACAGGTATTCGTTGCTGCCGCGGGTGCCTTCGAGGTGGAGGGCCTGAATGCTGGTGCCCATGGCGCCGTCGAAGATGAGTATGCGGTCGGCGGCCACGGCCTCGAGGGCGGGCTTCTGTATGGGCGCCATGGCGAGGGGAGCTGCCGGTGCGGCAAACTGCGCCTCGACCTTGTCGATAATCTGGCGCACGGCCTCATCGGGGTCGTCGGCAAAGGCGGCCTCGGTCAGGCGGATGATGTCTTCCACCTGGCGGTCGTCGGCATCGGGCCGGGTGGTCTGATACTCCTCGACGATGCGCAGGGCTTGTTCCACCTCGCGCTCGTTGTGGAAGTCCATCTCCAGGTGTACGCCGTCGCCGCCGATATTGTCGAGCAGCGGGCGCAGCTCGTCGAGCGTCACCCAGCAGGCCATGATGCTCTTGCCGGCAGCGAGAATCTTCTTGTACAGGTCGTACCATTTGGGCGAACCGCCTTGTGGCTGGCCCACGCCGGGGGTCCACTGTATGGCGTTCAGCTCCTCAATCTCGAGCAGGGCGGGCAGATGGTGCATGGCGCCCACGCCGTCGAGGTGGTAGAGCGTGTAGTCTATCTTCTGACACTGCTCGCGTATGTAGGGTTGCACGAAGCGGCGGTAGTCGTCTTCGCTAATCATGGTCGAGATGTCGCTCTGCAGCTTCGACATCTTGCCGGGGGCCCAACTGGAGAAATAGCAGAAGGCCATTTCGTCGCCCTCGCGGATGATGTCGTAGAGCTCGTCGAACACACGGAAGTAGATTTGGTTTATCTGCCGCACCTGCTCTTCCAGGCGCTCGGGCGCCATCACGGTGTCGAGCAGCACCTTGTCGGTGCCTTTCAGGGCGGCCAGCACGTCGAGACCTTCCATGAGGTCGGGCATGCCCACGTAGTAGTGGCCCTGGGCCTTGGCCTTGCAGGCTTTGAGCAGCGCCTTGTGCAACAGCCAGGCGGGGTTCTGCTCGTCGAAGCGAATCACGTCGTCGAACGCGGGGTTGGGGTGTATCCAGATGGTGTCTTCGCCGCCTTCGAGCACACCGCCGAGGATGGCGGCCAGCGAACCGGGGCCCAGCTGGGTGTTGGCCACGGGCAGCATGTCGGCCATGAGCGACGAGTGGGCCACGTACCAGTCGAGATAGCGCGCGCGCCACTCGGGGTCGAACCAGCGCTGGTTGAGGTCGCGCGGTGCCTCGGGCTCGGGTATGTCGGCATGGGGCACGACGCCCTCTTGAAAATGTTCCCACATGTTGACGATGATGCCGCGATGGTTCCACCACTCAATGTATCGCTGCTTGGTCTCGTCGAGATTTTGCTTCCAAGTTTTCATATACTTCCGTACGTTAGTAGTTTTTGTTTTGTCTGCAAAGTTAAGAAATTGTTTTTAAAACACTAAATACTTTCGATTTTTTCTTTGTATTTTGACCGATTTGGCGTATCTTTGCAAACAAAAAAGAACAAAAGTCATGAAAAAGTCTATTCAAAGCATGGCGCTCACGGCGCTCACAGTACTCGGCCTGACGGCCTGCAACAATCAGAAATTCCAGGTGGAAGGCACCGTAGAGGGTGCACAGGATTCTATACTCTATTTTGAAAACGTGGGACTGAACGGCCCCGTGGCGCTCGACTCGGTGAAGCTCGGCGCCGACGGCAGCTTCAGCTTCAGCGAGCCGGCCACCGAGGCGCCGGAGTTCTACCGACTGCGCATAGGCGACCAAATCATCAACGTGTCGATTGACTCTACCGAGACGGTCAGCATCAAGGCGCAGTATCCCAACATGGCGGCACGCTACGAGATTGAGGGCTCGGACAACTGCGCCAAGATTCGCGAGCTGGCCCTGAAGCAGATAGCGCTGCAGAACCAGACCATTGCCCTGCAGCAGAGCACCACGCTCACCCCGTCGGAAGCTCGCGACTCGCTGTCGAAGCTCATCGACGCCTACAAAAAGGACGTGAAGGAGAACTACATCTACAAGGCGCCCAACAAGGCCTACGCCTACTTCGCCCTGTTCCAGACGCTCGGCCCGTGGCTCATCTTCAACCCCGACGGCGACCGTGACGACTCGCGCGCCTTTGCAGCCGTGGCCACCAGCTGGGACACTTACTATCCCGGTGCCGAGCGCGGCGAGAACCTCCACAACATTGCGCTCAAGGGCATGAACACGCAGCGCATCATGAGCGCCAAGAACCAGGTGCGCGAAATCGATACCAGCAGGGTGAAGGAAGCCGGCATCATCGACATCACCCTGCCCGACAACAAGGGCAAGAACCGCTCGCTCACCGAACTGAAGGGCCAGGTGGTGCTGCTCGACTTCCACGTCTTTGCCGTCGACGAGTCGCCCAAGCGTATTCTCATGATGCGCGAACTCTATAACAAGTACCACGCTCAGGGACTGGAAATCTATCAGGTGTCGCTCGACCCCAACGAGCACTTCTGGAAACAGCAGACGGCTTCGCTGCCCTGGATTAGTGTGCGCGACGAAGACGGACTGAACTCGCGCTGGCTCACGGTGTACAACATACAGAACGTGCCCGACTACTTCCTCATAGACCGCGGCAACAACCTCGTGAAGCGCTCGGCACAAATCAAGGACATAGAAACAGAAGTGCGCGCACTGCTATAGAGTGGCGCGCACCGTTTAAGCACAAAAAAAGGGCACACAGAGCGGCCGGAATGGTTGGCCTTCTCTGTGTGCCCTTAGTTTCTGCTGCGGCAGCGGGGGGGGATTACTCCCACCACTGCACCGAAGCGTCCTTAATCCAGTTGGCGAACTTAGGATAGGTGTTCTTGATAGATACCTGCTCGTCGGACCAGTCGGTCGTCACAGGCACGGCAATCATCTCGGCGGGACGGCCGGGGTTGGTGGTCAGCTGCACCTCGCCACCATCGGTAATCACCTTCACGGGCAGGGCGTTGATGGCATCCCAAGCTGTGGTATAGTTGTTGCCAGGCAGCTCAACCGTGAAGTGAACGGGCTCCACATCGTTGTGATGGCCGGCAGCCGTGTTCACCATCGTAGAAACGGGCACCTTAAACAGCTCGTGAACTTCCTTGTTGCCAATGTACAGGGGCAGCACACCACCGGCAGCCTGCAACAGAATGTCGGCTGTGAACTTCGAACCGTTCTTGATGAACTTCACGTCGAACACCACGTCGTTGTAGTCGAAGTCGGACTTGGCTGCACCTAAGTCTTCGCACATCACGCGCACGCGCTGAACCACAGGCTCCACGAAGTCCTTGCCCGGCACAATCTTGATAATCCAGTCGTTGTAGACGTAGTCGCGAGTATCTTCCTCGTTCGCGTTGGCACCGGCCTGACGAGCCGACTCGTGGTCGAAACCTACGTAGTAGTTGCCATTGATCTTTTCCATGCGCCAGTGCTTGTACCAGCGCTGACCACCGCCCTGCGATGTCTTGAAGCTGAAGTCGCGGGTCGACGAGTTCCACATCAACATGCAACCCTGCTCGGCATTAGAAGTGCCATTCTCTCCGTACTTGCCGCCATTGAAGTTGTTCACAATGTCGTCAAATTTGTCGCACGACACGCGCTCTACCTCATAGGGCCACCAGCTGATGACATTCATCTTGTAGTCGACGGTAGCGGCCAGCTCGTTCATCTTACTGCCATTGGGACCGCAGTAAACCTGCTGTACGAAGAAGTTCTCGATGTCGAGAATAGGCTCATACTCGGTGGCACCCTTCTGGTTGAACACTTCCAGAACGGCGGCACGCTCCTCGGGCGTAATGTCGGCCGGACGGGGCCAGTCGAGATACTTGCTGTTGTCGTCGGTGGTGCCCCACTGGTTGCTGTTGGGCTGAGCAGCACGGCGAGAAGCCTGAGCAGGCGTAACATCCTCCAATGGCACGATGTCCATGCCCCACTGATGGTTCTTGTAGTCGGAGCCTGTCACGCCGAAAGCAGCGTTGAAGTCTTCGGCCAGCTGCTGCTCCTTGGCAGTCTGGTAGCTGACGGTCTCAAAGTCGTGGTTCGCACACGATACGATTGTGGCCAGCATGCCACACATCATCACTTTAGTCGTTAGTTTTTTCATTGTTGAAAAAGTTATAAAATATTGATTATTTTTTTTGTAATTTTGGTGCAAAAGTAAAAAAATATAGAAAAAGAATCGGCCCAAAGCGTGTTAAAGATGGTTAAATCGAACGTAAACGTTATCATTATCTCCACAAAAAGAAACGGCCATCGGCGAAAAATTAGTAACTTTACGCCCGAAAAAACCTTTTACAACATGACGCATAGCAAACTTATCATAGCCCTGCTGGCCCTGGCAACCACGCTCACAGCCTGTCACAGCAAGTTCGACCAAAAGGCCTACGACGACCTCATCTACGAGACGTATCCTATTGGCGAAGTCGATGCTACGCACGACTGGCAACTCATTGAAGACGGCACGGTGAGCATCACGGCCAACACCACCAACACGGTGACGGCCGTGCGCATTCTCGACGCCAACCCGCTGGAAGGCAAGGCCGTGGTGCTGGCCGAGTGTGCCGCTGCCAACGGCGAGCAGGTGACGCTCAGCTTCACCGTGCCACAACTGACAGAGACGCTCTATGCCGCGGCCGTACACGACAATGGCAGCTACACCGTGGCGCCCTTCGCCAAAGGACAGCAGACCGTAGACTTCAGCGGCGCCACCACCACGGGCTATCCCACAGCCACCAACATGACCTACCCCATCTACACTTACTGCTACGAGGCCGACTATCCCCTGCCGGGCGACTACGACTACAACGACGTGGTGATGCGCGTGCAGAAGCTGCCGGGCGACAACGCCAAAGAGATGCTGCTGCGCGTCACGCTCTGTGCCGTAGGCCGGGAAGACGTGCAGATGGCCGGTGCCCTCCACTTGGTGGGCCTCAGCAACAAGGATGTGATGAGCGTCGATATCGTGAAAGGCAAATCGCTCGACACCGACTTGCCCGTTAAGCGCAACCTCATAACAAACAGCAACACCAGCTTTGCCGGGCGCAACGGCGACGTCGTAATCAGCCTGTTCGAGGATGCCCACTGGGCCATGCTGCACAACAAGCAGACCATTGACAACGTGAACTACGTCATGCGCTCGTGTATCAACGTCGACGCCACCAGCAGAACGCTGCGCATGGTGACCATCACGAACACCTACCGCGTCACGGTGGCCGACGAGAGCCTGCTGAAGAACTTCACCATGTCGCGCCTCGACCCATTCATCATCAACCAAGGCCACTACGAGGTGCACGCCTTCAACCACAAGACCGACTACATGATCTACGAGGGCAAGAACGTCGACAAGCTGGTGCAGAGCCAGACGCTCAGCTGGGCCGTCGTCGTGCCAACCGGCGTTTTCGGCTGGCCGATAGAGGGCGTTCACATCGGACTGAAGAAGAACGACGTGCTTTCGGGCGCCTACCGCACGCTAAACCATTCGTTTGGCGAGTGGGTGGCCAACAAGCAGACAGCCCTCGACTGGTATCTCTATCCCAGTTCGAGAGCCGTCTACTATCAGCAATAAACTAACTTTACCAGACAACGACCTTCGTTCCGTCGACGGTCTCCTGATTGACCAGCGTTGCGGGATGCTTATACCAGTCGGTATTCTCCTGCATGTCGGCACCCCACGCACCAAACTCCGGATAGGCCACGGCAATGTTGACAAGCTCGTAAGGCCAGAACCATTTGCCTTCCTCGTCGCCGTTGACCACGACGAAGAGCGGGGTCTTGTCGCTCTCGTCTACAGTAGCCGTCACGCGCTTCGACGTGCCGTCGTTCTTCTCCACTTCGATGCCGAAGGGCAGCGTGGTGAGGTCGGTGTCGGCGGTGATGTTCTGCAGCGTGCCTATCTCAACGAAGTCCTTCGTCTTGCCATAGGTGTTGCCTTCCTTCCAGTTGGTGGCCACGCCCAACAGCTGGTGTACTTCCTGATTGCTGAACTTGGCATTGTTGTAGAGCACGTAGGCCTTCAGCTCACCACCGGTGGCGCATAGCTCCACCTTTGAATTGCCGTTCTCGTCGGGGGTCGACACGCGGATGACCACATCGTTGAAGTCGAAGTCCTTCGTCGAACCGAGGTCCTCGAAAGCATAGTAAATCCAGTTGGGTTCGAAGTTTCCTCCGTGACCGCCGTCGTCGCCAAAGCCAAGGTAGTTGCAGCCGTCCTCGTCCTCCACGATAATCTTGTCGGTGGTAGCTTCCTCGGTGAAGTGCTGCATGGGCTGCTTCACACCCTGATAGTGATGATTGTACTGATAGCCCAGGATGGCTGCCACGCGGCGCTCAACGTCGTTGGCATAGGTGTTGGGCTTGTCCTCAAGCTTCGGACCGGCGAAATACACCTGGCCGTAGGCACCGAAAGAACCAGAGCTCTGCTCGGTGATGGTGCCCGTCCACTTGAACACGGCATACTCGTCGGCATTGTCGCTGGCACGGATGGTGCCGCCATTGTCGTACCAGTCGCCCACGCTCACCATGGCCTGCGAGCCCAAGAGCAGCGTGTTGCCGGCGTTGCAGAACAGGCCGGTCTTGCAGTAGAGCAGCGAGTTGTCGCAGCCTATGTAGGTGTTCACGCCGTAGAAGTCGATGCTCATGTCGCACATGTTGACTACGGTGCCGTTCTGTGCCGAGGCGCTCAGGTCGGTAAAGGTCGTTGCGCCCTTCTTGCCCGAGGCGGCCTTGATGTGGCCGTCGTTGATGAGCGTGGCGGTGCCGTTGAACTGGAAGGCGCCGTCGCCCAGGTCGATGCGTCCGGCATTATAATACATAGGTGTCGTCGAGCCGTAGCTGCCGGCAAAGTCCATCACCGCACCGTTCCTGCCCGTGATGGTGCCGCTGTTGTAGAAGCCCTTCTCGTTGCCGTTGGTGAAGTCTATGTAGGTGCCGTTGATTTCCAGCGTGCCGTAGTTCATCAGGCGCGAGGTGTTGGTCACTTCCAGCTTCTCGCCATTCAGGACGAGCTTGCCGCCGCCAGCCACCACGATACTCTTGCCGTTGTCGAACTTGCAACTGCCGTTGATGGTCAGCGTGCCGGCCACCACAATGATGTGGTCGTTGCCGCCGCCGTCGTTCCAGTTCAGCTTGTCCACGGTGAGCGACTTGCCTGCCGGCACGATGAAGTGGTTGCCATCGCCATAGATGGGCTGCATGGTGCCCGTGCCGAATTCGTTGTTACGGCCTATACAGAGCTTCTCGTAATACTGTGCATCCACCGTGGTCAGGTCGTAGTAACCGTCCCAGGTGGTGTAGTTCTTCATGTCGTTGATAAACCAGGTGCCGGGCTTGCGATAGGTGTCGGCATCGGTGGTGTAGGTCACTTTCGTGCCCCACTCCGGTCCTACCTCAGCAGTTACGCGACGGGCACGACTCTGGGCCGCCCCGCTTCCGCCAATGTTGAACTGCAGCTCTTCGCCCTCGGCCTCTACGCGCTCCACGCTGTAGCGCCCGTTCTTGTCGACCACGGCCAAGAAGAAGGTGTTCACATCGGAAGGACGGGCAACATTGAGCGATGCCGTAGAGCCCGACGCCACCGACGTGACACCGATGTAGCGGGCATCGCTGTTGAGGGCCGGATTGCCTATGAAGATATACACCTTATAGGTCTCGCCCTCGTCTAAGTTCACGCTTACTTTCACTTTCGTATTGACGGAAGTGTTCCACGTCTGGTTAGGGTCGATACTTTCGTTGCCCAGAACCATTGTCTCAAAATTCTTCGAATACTCCTCATTGAACTGTGCTTCGTAGTCGGGCATGTCGTGTGAGCAACTTACGGCCACAAGTCCAAGTGCAGCAAAGGCTGCAGCTTTCATCTGATTCTTCATAAACCTCAAACAAAAAATA
>CAMOTK010000073.1 GCA_946625715.1 uncultured Prevotella sp.
ATTCGACTGTATTTGCTGACCAATTCGACTGTATTTGCTCGGCGTTACAAAAAAAATGGTCGGGCGAAAAAGTGCGTCCGACCAAATAGACCCTTTTTACTTTTCTAGAATGACAAGTTCAGAAGTGTTAAATTTCGGTAGTTTTTCTTGACAAACGGTGCGGTCAGTTGCCGTCGGGCTTCGTGGTGTCGGTGAGGCGGTAGTTGTCCCAGAAGAAGGTGTTCCAGTCGTCGGGGTGGGCGGGGTCGAAGTCTTGCCAGTCGGGCAACAGGTGGTCGGCCAGGGGCAGATGGAGCTGCTTCATGCCCATGACCACCATCTTGGCCACCTCGTAGGCGCCATAGGGGTTGAAGTGGGTGTTGTCGGCCAGGGCCTGCGTCTGTCCCGGGAAGGTGTTGGCGGGATAGAAGGCCAGGGCCCGCTTGCTGTTCTCTTCGCCCAGCGTCTCGAAGAACGTCTTGGTCATGGCGTTCAGGTCGATGAGGGGCACCCCTTCGCGCTCAGCCACCGACCGCATGGCAGCGGGGAAGTCGCCGTGGGTGTTCTTGATGTGCAGGCCGTCGGCCTCGAAGAAGCGGCGCTGAGTGGGCGTGCAGAACACGATGTGTCCGCCGCGTGCCCGCACTTTGTCGATGAATATTTTCAGTTGGTAGACGTAGTGGTACCAGGCGCCGTCGCCCTGCTTGTGCTCCTTCTCGTCGTTGTGGCCGAACTCGCAGATGACCCAGTCGCCCGGCCGCATCATGGTCATAATCTTTTCCAGACGGTTGCCGGCCAGGAAGGTGCGGGCCGAGAGGCCGCTTTCGGCGTGGTTGGAAACGACCACCGACGGGTCGAACCAGCGCGTAATCATCTGTCCCCACGAGGCATAAGGCTCCTTGTCCTGGTCGACGACGGTAGAGTTGCCGCAGAGGAAGACGGTGGTGGCCGTTGTGTCGGGCTCAATGCTGATGCGGCTGACGGCCGGTGCAGGGCCGCAGAAGTGGAGCGAGAGCGAGTCGTCCCAGTTGCGATAGCTGCGCTCGCGCTCCTTCAGTCTCACGCGTATGCGGTCGTTGATGCGCGGCGAGCGCTTGTTGACCACGAACGTCAGCGTCTGCGTTTGCTTCTTCTTCGTGGCAATGCTTTCGGCTATGAGGCGTCCCGATTCGGCCAGCACCACGGTCTGAGCCGCACGTCGGCGCGAACCGAGCGTCAGGCTGACCCGATAGTTGCCGTCGGGCACGGCCACCGAGAACGTCTGCGGCCTGTTGATGTCTACGTCGAAGGTCTGCTTGGCCAGTGTCTCAATGCGTTTCTGCCCCAGAGCCGTCGTGGCCAGGGGGAGCAGACATACTAAAAGAAGGATTGCTTTGCTGATTACTTGTGTCATACCATGAAGTGTTCAATGATTTCAGTGGTGCAAAGATACGGCTTTTAGTTGACAAAAAGCATATTTTTTTGCAATAATACGACTTGTTCTTGTAGTTTTTTCGTACATTTGCAGACAAAACGACTAACTATGACGAAAAGACTTTTCTCAATGGCTGTGCTGGCAGTGGTGCTCCTCACTGCCATCCCCCTGTCGGCAAGCGTCCGACAAGTGGTGAGCCTGAACCGCGGATGGACCTTTAGCCGCGACTCGGCCTTTACACAGACGGAAACCGTCGACGTGCCCCACGACTTCCAAATCAGTCAGCCCTGGGTGGCACCGGCTGCCGACGAGCGTGCCGACAACAGCAATGCCGCCGCCAACACCCGTTCGCGCCTGTCGGCCCGCGGCTTCAAGGAGATGGGCACCGGCTGGTATCGCAAGCTGATTACGCCCGACGAGCAGTGGCGCGACCGCCGCGTGCTGCTCGACTTCGAGGGCATCATGCTCGTGGGCGACGTCTTCCTGAACGGCCGTCGCATCGGTGGCACCGACTATGGCTACGTAGGCTTTGAAATCGACGTCACCAGTCTGCTGCGCTACGGTCAGGCCAACGAGCTCGTTGTGAAGGCCAGCACCATGCGCCCGGAGAACTCCCGCTGGTACACCGGCGGCGGACTCTTCCGCAATGTCAGCATCGTCACCACCCCCAAAGACCTCTATTTCGAGCGCCATCCGCTCCACATCACGACCCGCAACAACCGCTTCGTGGCGGTGAAGGCCGAGTTCACCAACCGCACCAAGAGCAAGACCACGGCCATTGCCCTGAAACTGTACGACCCCGACGGACAGCTCGTCTATGAGCACACCGACCGCTACCAGCGCCAGACGCCTTCGCGCACCGCCGAAGCGCCGCTGACAGAGGCCGAGATAGCCCATCCGCAGCTGTGGGACACAGAGTCGCCGCGACTCTATAAGGCCGTGGTGCAGCTGCTGCGCGAGGACGGAAGCGTGGCCGACGAGGCCACCGACGCCTTTGGCATACGCACCGTGGCGTTCACCGCCGACCGCGGTCTGCTGCTCAACGGCCAGAAAGTGCTGCTCAAGGGTCTGGCCAACCACCACACGCTCGGCGCCCTCGGCGCTGCCGCCTATCCGCGTGCCATCGAGAAGCGCCTGCAGCTGATGAAGCAGTTTGGCATGAACCATGTGCGCACCAGCCACAACCCCTATAGTCGCGACTTCATCAGCCTGTGCGACAAGTACGGACTGCTGGTGGTCGACGAGCTCTACGACAAATGGACCGACCAGCACACGGGCGGTCGGGTGCCCTTCATGCACCACTGGGCCACCGACGTGGCAGAGTGGGTGAAGCGCGACCGCAACTCGCCCAGCGTGGTGCTCTGGAGCTTGGGCAACGAGCTGCAGCAGGCAGCCAACCAGCCGTTCAACGACTTCGGCGTCACGGCCTACCGCATGATGCGCCCCGTCGTGGCGCGCTACGATTCCACCCGACTGGTCACCGTGGCCATGCATCCGCGCTACCGCAACTGGCAGACCGACTCGCTGCCCTGCAATCTGGCCATGATTACCGATGTGCAGGCCTATAACTACCGCTACATGTACTTCCCCGGCGACGGCCGCCGCTTCCCTTGGATGCGCTTCTACCAGAGCGAAGCCTCGGTGTCGGCCATGGGGCCCAACTATTTTGAGATGAATCTCGACCGCGTCGTCGGCCTGGCCTATTGGGGCGTCATCGACTATCTGGGCGAGAGCCAGGGCTGGCCGGCCAAAGGCTGGTCGCAAGGCGTGTTCGACCTCGCGCTGCAGCCCAAGCCGAAGGCCTATCTCATGAAGAGTCTCTTTGCCGACGAGCCGGTGGTGCACATCGGTATTCTGGAGCAAACGAACGACGTGATGTGGAACGGCGTGCAGACGGGCAACAACGTGGAGACCGACCACTGGAACTTCAAGCCCGGACAACTGCTCGACCTGACGACCTATACCAATGCCGACGAAGTGGAACTGCTGGTCAACGGGCGCAGCATCGGCACCCAGCGCAACCCGAAGGCCGACGCCAAGACGCGAAATATGATAGTATGGAAACAAGTGGCGTGGAAAGCCGGCTACGTTGAGGCTGTGGCCCGCACCAACGGCAAAGTGGTGGCCCGCCACCGCATAGAGACCACAGGACCGGCTGTGGCCCTGCGCTTAGAGGCCGACAATGCCGACTGGCAAGCCGACGGTCTTGACCTGCAGCACGTGCGCATCACGGCTGTCGACCGTCGCGGCCGCCGCGTCTATCAGGCTTCCCAACAGCTGTCTTATACGCTCGACGGCCCTGCCGTGCAGGCTGCTTTCGGCAATGGCAATATCGCTTCCGACCAAGTGTTTACGGATACCCACGCCCAACTCCATCAAGGTTCGGCCTTGCTCATTCTGCGAGCAACGGAAACAGCTGGCCCCGTCACGCTCACCGTGTCGGCACCAGGCTTGAAGTCAGCTACGTTGCGGGTGTCCTCGCGCCGCTGACCGCAGAAAAAAAGCTATTCGCAAAGCGCCGCGCAGACGCTGTCCTGGAACTGTCGGCCGTCGCTGCCACGCAGCACGCCCTGGTTGATGATGCAGAAGCACAGTTCGTGGCCGTTGGCCGCTGTGCAGTAGCCGGCGAGCGACGAGATGCCCGTCACGGTGCCCGTCTTGGCCCTGACGTTGCCGTCGGCCGGTGTGCCCGTCATGCGTTTCATGAGTGTGCCGTCGGTTCCGGCAATGGGCAGACTGAAGAGCAGGTGCGAGCGGATGGCCGGCTGCTGGTAGGCATAGCGCAGAAGGCGTACCAAGAGTTCCGGCGAAACATAGTTGTATAGCGAAAGGCCACTACCGTCGGCTATGCGGTAGTCGGCCACATTCAGTCCCAAACTGCTTATCAGTTGCTTCACGCAGCGGCGAGCCTCGTCGGTGCGCGGTGTCGTGTTGCGTGCCGTCAGCGCCAGTTGCCAGAAGAGCGCCTCGGCATAGAGGTTGTCGCTCTCCTTCATCATGCGCAGCAGCACTTGGTCGATGGTGTGCGTCTGCTGGCAGACGGTGGTGCGCTGTCCGTTGGTTGTCTCTGGTGAATAGACAAATACCACGCTGTCGCGTTCCAGTTCGTGGCGCAGCTGTTCGACGAAGTACGGCTTCCGTCCTACGAGCAGCGATGCCAGTGTGGGGTTCTTGTCGTCCCAGCACCAGCCCTCGCCCCACTTCAGCGTGTCGCGTTCGGAGCGTTCGGCCCTCACCGTGCCGCAGATGGTGTCGATGCCCAGTTGGCGCACGCTGCTGGCGAAGCCCACGAGGTCGCTGTGCTCGAAGCACGGGTCGCAGCTGCCCGAACAGACGAGGTCGCCCCAGAGTGTGTGCCCTTCCACGGTGCCGGTGTGGCTGAGCGACGTGCGCAGTTGGTAGTTGCCGCCCAGTCGTTGCAGGGCCGTGATGGCCGTGACCAGCTTCATGACCGATGCCGGGCGCATGGTTTGCCGATGGTTGTAGGCATAGATGGTTGAGTCGGCCGTCAGGTCGTAGACCATCATGCCCAGTTGGGAGGTTTGCAGCAGGGGCTGACCGACCAAATTGTCGAGCTTGGCCTGAACGTTCTGTGGCCAAGCCAGTGTCACGGTGTCGGTGGTTACGGGGAAGAGTAGGGTAGAGTCTATTGCACTCTCCTGCGCCACGGCCCATGCGGGCAACCATGCTGTCAGGCAGAATGCAAGTAGTTTACGGAGAATCATGTCGGGACGATGCTTTTTTAAAGATTACTTGAAGATACTGAAGTTCACGCTGCCGTACTGACGGTGCTCCACGAAGTGCGGATGCTGCGCGAAGTCGTTGTCCTTGCCGTGCTCGAAGACGAAGATGCCGCCGGGCAGCAGCAACTGGCGCTCGAAGATGAGGTCGGGAATCTGAGGCAGTTCCTTCAGCGCATAGGGCGGGTCGGCAAAGATAAAGTCGAACTGCTGGCGACAGCTCTTTACAAAGCGGAACACGTCGCCGCGCAGGGGAATGCAGCGGCCGCGCTCCAGTTGCAGCTTGGCCAGACAGTCGGTGATGAAACGATGGTGGTCGCGGTCCATCTCGACGCTCACCACCTGCTGACAGCCGCGGGATACGAGCTCGAGCGTGATGCTGCCGGTGCCCGAGAAGAGGTCGAGCGCCTGCGTGCCGTCGAAGTCGATGTAGCCGGTGAGCACGTTGAAGATGTTCTCTTTGGCAAAGTCGGTGGTAGGTCTGGCCTTGAACGAGCGTGGAATGTCGAAGTGGCGCCCTTTGAATTGTCCTGTAATGATTCTCATCGGCCTTTGACAAAGAGGGTGAGCAGATGGTAGGGCATGCCCTTGATGTTGGTCACGGGCACGCGGTTGAAGTCGGCAGAAGGATTGATGATATAGGCCTTCTGCAGGTATTTGCGCAGTTCGGCGAAGAGCCAGTCGCGGTCGGGAATGTCGCCCACGATGTGCATCTCGTCGTGCTCGGGCGACAGCTGCAGCTGCTTCCATACGTAGAGCAGGTAGTAGAGGGCGTCGTGGCCGTGGCTCGTTTCAAAAGAGTTGCAGTATTTGAAGTGGTTCTGATTGAAGCTGAAGATGTCGAGCCGGTGCTCGCGGAAATAGGCGTAGAGCTTGTTGCGCGGACCACTGAAGCTGCGCTGGTGGAGATAGCGCCACACGGGGGCCATGGCACAGATGAAGCTGGCGTCCTGGAAGTTGTCGTCGACCACCAGCTTCAGGTCCTTGTTGATGGCGAAGAGTACCACCGCCTTCAGTTCGGGCAGCACGTTGAAGAGCACCACGTCCTGGTGGTGGAGCGGGTAGGCATGGGTGTAGAAGATGTCCTTGTCTTGTTCTTCAAACAACTCCATCGGCATCATGAGCACAGGCGTGTCGATGAGCACGCGGCAACGCTGCGGATTGTCGAACGCCGGTTTTATCTCCTTGAGCGCTGCGCGCATGTTGGCGGCCATGGATATGCCGCTTTTCACCACGTAAGGCTCGAAGAGTATGGGTAGTCCTTCGGCGTCTGTATTCGGCTGTGTGAATGAAAGCGTGTTGTCGCCAATACAGATGGTCAGTCGTTGTCGCTGAATGTTTCCTGTCTCTGCCATGCTTTTTCAAATATTTTTTGTACTTTTGCAGTCGGATTGCGTTGCAAAGGTACAAAAAAGCCTTGAAACAATGCACTAAAAAGCGGAAAAAGTTGATTGAAGACGAACTGAAATACCGTATTCGCGAGCACTTTGGCCACGTGCCGACTGCCGAACAGGAGCATGCCATCGGCGTGCTGGCCATGTTTATGGCCGACCGGCGCGACCAGACGGCGATGATTTTGCGCGGTTCGGCCGGCACCGGCAAGACCACGCTGGCCGGAGCAGTGGTGCAGGCGCTGCTGTCGCTCGGGCAGAAGCTGGTGCTCATGGCGCCCACGGGGCGAGCCGCCAAGGTTTTCTCGCTGAACGCACGCCATCCGGCCTTCACCATCCATCGCCGCATCTACCGCCAGAAGCAGGCCGGCGACCTGTCGGCGTTCAATCTGAACGCCAACCTGCATACCGACACCTTATTTATTATAGACGAGGCCTCGATGATTAGCAATCAGGGCTTCTCCGACACCTTCGGCTCGGGCTGTCTGCTCGACGACCTGGTGCAGTACGTCTATGGCGGCCGAAACTGCCGCATGCTCCTCATTGGCGACCGCGCCCAGCTGCCCCCCGTGGGCGAAGACGAGAGCCCCGCGCTGAGCAGCAGTGTGCTGGCCGGCTACGGGCTGCATGCCTACCAGTGCGACCTGAGCGAAGTGCTGCGCCAGAGTCAGGACTCGGGCATCCTGTGGAATGCCACGCAGATACGCCGCATGCTCACCGATGCCGACATGCTCGGACTGCCGAAAATACGTTTCGGCGGTTTCCCCGACATCAGCATCGTGCCCGGCGACGAGCTCATCGAGACGCTGGCCTCGAGCTACAGCCACGTGGGCATGGACGAGACGATGGTGGTCACGCGCTCGAACAAGCGGGCAAACATCTACAACCAAGGCATTCGCAACACCATTCTCGACCGCGACGACCTGCTCTGTCGCGGCGACCAGCTCATGATTGTGAAGAACAACTATTTCTGGGTGCAGGAAAAGGCGGGCGACGAGGCGCGAAAGGACGCCCGGCAGCAACTCTCGTTCCTGGCCAACGGCGACGTGGCCGTGGTGCAGCGCGTGCGCAACATCCATGAACTCTACGGCTTCCACTTCGCCGACGTGAGCATGACGCTACCCGACTACGACGACCAAGAGCTCACGGCCACCGTGCTGCTCGACACGCTCACCGCCGAAGCGCCGGCGCTGACCCGCGAACAGCAGGAGCAACTGTTCAGCGCCGTCATGGACGACTATGCCGACGTGCCCCTGAAGGCCGACCGACTGAAGAAGCTGAAGACCGACGCCCACTACAACGCCCTGCAGGTGAAGTTTGCCTATGCCGTCACCTGCCACAAGGCCCAGGGCGGACAGTGGGCACACATCTACGTGGACCAGGGCTACATGACCGACGACATGCTTGCGCCCGACTATCTGCACTGGCTCTACACCGCCTTCACCCGCGCCACCGAGCGCCTCTATCTCGTGAACTGGCCGAAGACACAGGTGGCCGGCGACGAGGCTGAAACCGAAAATAAACAAGTATGATATATATCGACGAAAAACTGTTTGAACTGGACCTTGAAACCGCTCTTGGCGAAATCTCTGAGCAGCGGCGCGAGCAGGCACTGCGCTTCCGCTACGAGCAGGGACGGCGCGAGTGTGTGGCTGCCTACCTGTTGCTGAAGCGCGGCCTGCGCGAGGAGTTTGGCATCACCGAGAATCCCGTGTTCCACTACGGCGAGCACGGCAAACCGTTCATCGTGGGCCATCCCGACATCTGCTTCAACCTGAGCCACTGTCGCGAGGCTGCTGCCTGCGCCATCGGCCGACGGCCCGTGGGCATCGACGTGGAGAGCATCGGGCGCTACAAGGAGAGCGTGGCCCGCTACGCCATGAACGACCGCGAGATGGCTCTGATACAGGCCGCCGAGCGGCCCGAAGTGATGTTCACCCGCCTGTGGACCATGAAAGAAGCCCGCCAGAAACTGACGGGCGAAGGCATTTCCAACAACATGAAAGACCTGCTCGTGCAGGACGACCATATAAAATATACCACCGTCGAGCGTCTCGAACGTGGGTATGTCTACACCATAGCTGAGTTTTTGACATGATAGTGAAATTCTCTTATCAATTATTTGGATAATTCAAAGAAAAACGCTATCTTTGCAACATCGTATTGTACACCAGCATTGGTGTGCCGACGCGAAGCCTGTTTGCGAAGGAGTGCGTCCCACCACCCATCCTTGGGATAGACACCTGCCCTTCTTCCGAACGGGACGGAGAAAAACAAAAAGGAAATTGATTAAAATTGCTGAGTTACGGGTGTCAATGAAGCGCTGTTACTAGTTATTATGAAAAGACTACAACTGTTGGTCTTGCTTCTTGTGCTTGCTACCGTTGGCTTGTGGGCGCAGGACAACATCAAGGTATCGCGGTTTGGCTTGCTGGAAAACGACCTTACGGCCAACACCTTTGGTACGCAGAAGCTCGACCAGAATGGCGAGAAAGCTGCTCTCATTAAAATTCAAGCTCCAGAACAAGGATTCACCTTCAACGGCGGTTCGCTGGGCATTGTGGCTCCC
>CAMOTK010000074.1 GCA_946625715.1 uncultured Prevotella sp.
TTCAGGTCGTTGCCGCCGGCAGTCCAGTGGTTGTGGTAGATGGCCTTGTCGCCGTCGATGGTAATGAAGTCCTTGCGGGGGTCGGCAGCCAGCTCGCGGTCGAAGTCGGTAGCGGTGACCACCGTCTCTTCGTTCTCGGCAAAGCGGCGGGCAGTCTCCTTCACAATGGCAAACACCTCGAACATCACCTCGTCGAGCGCCTTCTCGTAGATGTCGAGAGCGTCCTTCTCGAGCTTGTCGATTTCGTTGAAGATTTCGGCACGCTCGTCAATGGGTGTCTGCTCGATGGTGGCTTTCAGTTCGGCAATCTTGTCTTTCTGCTCTTTGGCCGACTGCTGAACCTGCATTTGTAGTTGCTTGGTGCGGGCACGAAGCTCGTCGTTGCTCAGCTTCTGCACCTGCTCTGTAAACGATTTGACCTTCTCCACGAGGGGCTGGATGAGCTTCATGTCGCGCGAAGACTTATCGCCAAACAGAGACTTTAAAATCTTTGTAAAATTCATTGTTATATTTTTATTTTATTCTTTCTATATGAAAATTGCGTGCAAAGTTACGAAAAAACGAGGGAAATACAAAAGGAAAGCTTGCTTTTCTTATTATTTCCGAGTGCAAAGTTAGAACAATGGTTCCGAAGAGCAAGCGTTGGGTGCTCTGATGCGGATAGACTTAGCTATCGTCGGAGCAATGCGGTCGGCGGTGACGGGTGTCAAGACACGTTCGGCCTTGATGTTGGCACCATAGAAAATGATGGGGAACGCCACGTAGCCGGCTCTGGAAAGCGACGATTCGCCCGTCTCTTCGTTGATAATCTTCCATCCGGGAGCAGCATCAATGATGAGGTCGCCGCTCTTCTCCACATTGAAACCGTTGCGAATCTTGGCCAATACATAGTTCTCGCCAGTGAGCAGCTGGTCGCTGGTATAGACATTTCTGATGCCCGAAATCTGGAGCAGGAACTCCTGGGAGCGTTTCAAGGCTTCGCCCACGTTGATGTTCTTCTGGTCCAGCCATTTGCGGTTCAGGTAGATGTGGTTCTTATAGCAAGCCTCTACATAGTGGGCCGAGCCGTAGACGGCTCCTAAGTACATGTTGAGCAGGTTGGCCGTTCGCGTCAGGTTCAGCTTGCCTGTAGGAATGCGGTATTTCTCGTTTTCGGTTTCTTCTTCCTCATTGCTATAGCCCGTGCTGGTCAGTACGAAGAGCACGCGGTCGCGTCCGAGCCTGTTTTCTACGCCCTGAACGAGTACCGCCAACTGCTTGTCGATGTTCATGTAGGCTTCGAGCAGTTCGGTGCCGGGCGTATAGGTGATGTTGATGAGGTCGGTTTTGTCGTCGAGCCCGATGCCTGCCTGTTCAACACACTTCAGCGCCAAGTCGGTGACGCTCTTGTTGACGTCCTGGTCGGTTGCAAAAAGGCGCGTGCTGGCACTCAGCCAACTGGAGATGGGCTGATAGTAGGCCGATGTGCTCCAATGGGTATCGTTGGCCCACGCCACACCGTCGGCAGCATGTCCGGCTGACAGAATGGCAGCATCGGCAAAGGGTGCAAAGGAGAATACCAGTGCCGTGCCCTTGCTGGCAATCTTCATTTCGTCGCCAATGGTCGACGTGCCGAGGAAGAGTGGGGAGTAGCCGAACTGCTTGTCGCGAACGCAGTTCTGCGAGCGGAGTGTCTCTTTGTTGAACCATTCGAGGCCCACGATGCCGTGGTAGTAGGGCGATGTGCCCGTAGCCACCGAAGCCACCGACGAAGCACGGTCGACTGGTTGGAAATTATAGGAAGCATTAGGATAGACCAAACCCTGGGCCAGCAAGCGTTTGAAGCCATTCTCACAGTAGAGTGGGGCATAGGCTTCAAGGTAGTCGGAGCGCAACTGGTCGATGGTGATGTTGACCACCAGTCGTGGCGCCTGACCTATCTGTTTCTGTGCCAGCGACTCGGGCGTGAAGCCGAGCATGGCCAAGAGCGTGATATATAAATAATGATTCCTCATTTTCTCGTGTATCTGATGTTACTCCAATATCTCGTTAGCAAACATAATGCCACAAAATACATGCCCTCGGCATAGTGCTGCCACAGTCCGCCTATCAGGAAGAGGCAAGTCATGCCGACTAATATCTGCCAATAGACGGTCTTCCGGCCCTTGATGACCTTCCAGATGAAGAACAGGGGTATGGGATTGAGCAGCAGCAGTTGCAGGTTGATGCTCGTTGTGGGATGCTGAGAGAAAATCATCAAGAACAGGATGATGCCGGCCAGACCCTGCAGCAGCATGAGCAGGGCGTCCCACCAGCGGAACACGGTCTTCCGCTTCCATTCAAGCAACAGGATGAGCAGCGCCAGCACCATCAGCATGATGCCACATTCTATGGGCGTGAAGATGAAGTCGCGCTCTATAATCTGTACGCCTGGCTTGACGATTTGTCGTGTTTCTTTCACCAGAGGCCGATATTCGCCGTATGCGTAAATCTGTGCTCCGCTGAAGCTACGGAAGAGATTCTCCGGCAGAAATTCCTGCTGGCGGCGGTCGGTCTTGAAATCGGCCTTGATGCCCAGCAGCAGGTCGTTGCCAACGGTTGCCCACGGATGATTTCTGGTGTGCTCGCCAACCATCTGCCGATAGGTCGGTGTCTGGTCGGGAAGGTCTTTATAGACGAGTTCGCCTGTCAGGTTTCTTTCAATCATGTCGCGCGGTCTCGTCGAACAGTTGTCGTAGAAGTAGTTGTAGCGATAGGTGCGGTTTTCTGGCTTCAGGTTGTTTTGCAGCGCCAGTGCAATGCGTGCTTTCTCCTCGGGCGTCAGGTTGAGCACCTGTTCGGTCACCATGCTGCCCCAGTGCTGATAATACTTGCAGAAATCCTTGAACGGCACGGGAGCCAGCTCATAGTCGGTCAGTCCGAAAACGAAGCGTAGCACGAAGTGCGGCGTGTCGAAGTTGAAGACGCCCCAGTTGAAAGCCACGTCGTAGTCGGTGCGCAGGTCGTGGTAGCGCAGTGCGCTGTGACCATAGAGGCTGTAAATCTCTTCGTGAGGAGAACAAGTGATGAGGCCAATCTCAATGGAGTCCATAGGATTGACGCTTTGCTCCTGTGCCATCGAAGGCAACGTGCAAAGGCAGGCGAGAGAAAGACAAAATGTCTTAAAAATGCGTTTAAAACGTTTCACGATGCAAAATTACGCTATATTTTCCACTTTCGGTGCGTTTATTTCGATTTTTTTCAATAATTTTGCAGGCTGATAGTAAAATCATAGCAATGAACAAGAAAATTATTGCCAGCTTTTTGCTGGCCGCCATGACCGTATCAACCTATGCACAGAGCGGTACCAACTCGGCTTACAGCCAGTATGGCTTTGGCGTGCTGGCCGACCACTCGCTCAGTGCCAACCGAGGCATGAACGGCGTCGGCTTGGCTATGCGTCAAGGCAACCGCGCCAATGTGCTCAATCCTGCATCTTATTCTGCTGTCGACTCCATCACCATGATTTTCGACATGGGCTTGGCCGGGCAGATAACCAATATCAAGGAAGGCAAAAACAGTGTGAATGCCAACAATGCCAGCTTCGAGTATGCCGTAGGCTCTTTTCGCCTGCTGAAGAATGTGGGCTTCACCTTTGGTATCATTCCGTTCTCGAATGTAGGCTACAACTATGCCCATGAGCAGTATCTCGACGAGACCAATGGCACAGTGACCACCACCATGAAAGGTTCGGGCGGCCTGCGTCAGGTGTTCATCGGTGCCGGTTGGCGCTTCCTGAAGCCCCTTTCGGTAGGTTTCAACTTGTCGTATCTGTGGGGCAGCATCGACCGTACCGTCACTTCCAGTTCTACGGTCGACATGTATAACTTGCAGAAAACCTATTCGGCTTCGGTGCGCAACTATAAGCTCGACTTCGGTCTGCAGTGGCAGCAGCGCCTGAGCAAGACCGACGACGTGACGCTTGGTGTCACCATAGGCCTGGGACACAAGCTTGGTGCCGACCCGACGCTCGTTGTCGCCAATACGAGCACATCGCAAAGCACGACGTACACGATTAAGAATGGCCTGAAACTTCCGATGACCTATGCCGCTGGTGTGGCTTGGCAGCATCGCCACAGTCTGCTCATCGAAGCCGATGTGAAGATGCAGAAGTGGGGCAGCACCGAATTTCCTGTCTACGAGAACAACGACTACCAGCTGAAGAGCGGCATCCTGAAAGACCGCTACGAGGTGCGTGCCGGTGCAGAGTGGACGCCCAACCGCATGAGCCGCAACCTGCTCAACCGTGTGAACTATCGCATTGGTGCCGGCTATGCTACACCTTATTATAAAATTAATGGGCAGAACGGTCCGAAGGAACTGAGCGTGAGCGCAGGCTTCGGTTTTCCTATCCAGAATGGTTGGAATGGCCGCTCCATGCTGAGCATCACTGGTCAGTGGGTGCAGACGTCGGCAAAAGGTCTGCTCAAGGAGAATGCCTTCCGCCTCACTATCGGCATGACGTTCAATGAACGCTGGTTCCAAAAATGGAAAGTGCAATAAGCGACAGACATATCCGGCAATGGCTTGGGGTGGGCATGGTGCTCGCCCTTTTGTCGTTATCGGCCTGTCAGCAAGAAAGAGAACATACCGCCGACGCCATCGACGACGCCGACTCGGTGTCGATGATGACCAGCTACGGCGTGAACACGCTCATCAGCGACTCGGGCGTCATCAAATACCGCATCGTCACCGAACGATGGGAAGTGAACACCGTGCGCAATCCGTCGCGCTGGGAGTTTATGAAAGGCATCTTCTTCGAACAGTTCGACGAGAAATTCCACGTGCAGGCCTATATCCAGGCCGACACCGCCTGGTACTACGACCAACTGCGACTCTGGAAACTGCGTGGACGTGTGAACATTCGCAATGTCAACGGCCTGATTTATCAGAGCGAAGAGCTCTATTGGGACGGGCTCAAACACCTGTTCTATTCAAACGTCTTTTCGCGCGTCGTCACGCCAGAGCGCACCATCGAGGGCAGCTACTTCCAAAGCGACGAAGGCATGAACCACTATGTGGTGACCAACTCCAAGGGCTCGTTCATTGCCGAAGACCTTGACAGCAAGCAAGAAGAGCAGCCGCCGACCGAAGAGAAGAACGACACGACGCCACCGCCGCCCGTGCGTCAGGCCGCTTCGAAGCATGCTATAACCAACAGATAATCATAAGAATACGTCAATCATGACAGGACAAATCATAGGACTTCTCATCACAATGGTGTTCTCCGCTTTCTTTTCGGGCATGGAGATTGCCTTTGTTTCGAGCAACCGCCTGCGTGCCGAAATGGACCGCGAGAAGAACGGTCTGGCACAACGGGCCATCGCCGTGTTCTATCAGCATCCCAACAATTTTGTCTCGACCATGCTCGTGGGCAACAACATTGCCCTCGTCATCTACGGTATACTCTTTGCCCAGATTTTCGATGCCACGCTCTTCAGCCAGATAGCAAGCGACGGTCTGCGCGTGACGGTCGACACCTTGCTCTCTACGCTCGTAGTTCTCTTTACGGGCGAGTTCCTGCCGAAGACCATGTTCAAGAGCAATCCCAACACCATGCTCACCATCTTCGCCGTGCCGGCCTATCTGTGCTACGTGGTGCTCTATCCCATCTCGCGCTTTGCCACGCTGCTCTCCAAGGGACTGCTCCGCCTGGTGGGCGTCAAGATGAGCAAAGAGGCTGAGGACAAGGAGTTTACAAAGGTCGACCTCGACTATCTGGTGCAGACCAGCATCGACAATGCCGAGAACGAAGCAGACATCGACGAGGAAGTGAAAATCTTCCAGAACGCCCTCGACTTCAGCGATACCAGAGTGCGCGACTGCATGATTCCACGCACGGAAATCTATGCCGTGGAAGACACCTGCCAGCTCGACGAGCTGCGCCAGATGTTCGTAGAGAGCGGCCACTCGAAGATTATCGTCTACCACGAAGACATCGACCACATCGTGGGCTACATCCATTCGCTCGAGCTTTTCCGTATGCAAGACCACAAGGTCGACTGGACACAGAACATTCGCACCATGCCGTTCGTGCCCGAGACCATGCCGGCGCGGAAGATGATGCAGACCTTCCTGCAGCAGAAAAAGTCGCTGGGCGTGGTGGTCGACGAGTTCGGAGGCACCAGCGGCCTCGTTTCGCTCGAGGATATTGTCGAGGAAATCTTTGGCGACATTGAAGACGAGCACGACTCCACCCACTATGTGGCCAAGCGGCTCGGCGAGGGCGAATATATGCTTTCGGCCCGACTGGAAATCGAGAAGGTGAACGAGATGTTCGACCTCGACCTGCCCGAGAGCGACGACTACATGACCGTAGGCGGACTGATTCTCCACGAATACGAGAGCTTCCCCAAACTCAACGAAGTGGTGAAAATTGGTCGCTTTGAGTTCAAAATCGTGAAGAATACGATGACAAAAATCGAGCTTGTGAGGCTAAAAGTCATGGAATAAAGCATTTTTTCTGCAAAAAATATCGGAATGTCCGACAATTTTTGTAATTTTGTCGGCTGATTCGTGAACATTAAGATAAAAATAACAATAAAAATAACAAAAAACAAAAATGGCAGCAATTGGAAAAATCAGAAGCTGGAGCGTTTTTCTTGTAGGCGTCATCGCCTTTGCGCTCTTTGCATTCATCGCCGAAGAGGCTTTCCGTTCCTGTGAAGCAACAGGCAACGAGCGCCGTCAGCAAGTAGGCGAAGTGTTGGGCGACAAGATCTCTGTTCAGGAATTTCAGAATCTTGTCGACGAGTATCAGGAAGTCATGAAGATTACTCAGGGACGCGACAACCTCTCGGAAGACGAGCTCAACCGCGTGAAGGACCAGGTGTGGAACCAGTTCGTCAGCGGTAAGGTCATCGAGAATGAAGCCGCAAAGCTGGGACTTACCGTGACCGACGAGGAACTTCAGAACATGCTCAAGGAAGGTACTAACCCCATGCTGATGCAGACACCGTTTGTCAATCAGCAGACCGGTCGCTTCGACGTGAGCGCACTCACCAAGTTCCTCAACGACTACAAGACGGCTCAGACCTCTAATCCTCAGGCCGCAGAGCAGTACGAGACCATCTACAAGTACTGGCAGTTCATCGAGAAGCAGCTGCGTCAGCAGACCCTCGCCATGAAGTACCAGACCCTGTTGGCCGCCTGCCTCTTGTCGAACCCCGTTTCGGCCAAGGCTTCGTTTGCCGACCGCAACACGGAGAGCAACATCCTGCTCGCCTCGATGCCTTACTCTTCAGTCAACGACAACGACGTGAAGGTTGAGGATGCCGACCTGAAGGCCAAGTACAACGAGCAGAAGGAGATGTACAAGCAGGACACCGAAAGCCGCGACATCAAGTACGTCGACTTCCAGGTGCTGGCTTCGGTAGCCGACCGTGCCGAGCTCATGAAGACCATGAAGGCCGCCAGCCAGCAGCTTGCTGCCGGCGAGGCTCCCGCAACAGTGGTGCGCAAGGCCCAGTCGCAGATTGCCTACAGCGGTATTCCTGTTACCCGTGCCGCTCTGGCCAGCGACATTGCCAAGAAGGTCGACTCGATGGCTGTCGGTCAGACCTCTGCACCTTTCGAGACCACGTTCGACAACACGCTCAACGTCGTGAAGTTCATCAGCAAGGTTCAGATGCCCGACTCTGTTGAGTTCCGTGCCATTCAGGTTGCCGATGCCAAGCAGGCCGACAGCATCTACCAGGCTGTGAAGGGTGGTGCCGACTTCGAGGCCGTTGCCAAGAAGTACCAGCAGGAAGGTGCCAAGCAGTGGCTCACCTCTGCCATGTATCAGAATGCGCCCTCTATCGATGCCGATACCAAGGCCTACATCACCGCTCTCACCACTATGGGTGCCGGCGAGACCAAGGACCTCGAGATTGGCGGCGGCCACATGATTCTGCAGGTCACCAACCGCAAGGCATTTGTCGACAAGTACGACGTGGCAGTCATCAAGCACACCATCGACTTCTCTAAGGAAACCTATTCGAAGGCATACAACAAGTTCAGCCAGTTTGTCAGCGAGAACAAGACCCTCGAGGGCCTGGAGAAGAACGCTGAGAAGTTCGGCTTCCGCGTCAGCGAGCGCAACGATATGTTCAACTCCGAGCACAACGTAGCAGGCATCCGCGGCACCCGCGAGGCCATGAAGTGGATTTTCGATGCCAAGGCCGGCGATGTTTCGCCCCTCTACGAGTGTGGCAACAACGACCATCTGCTCGTCATCGCCCTTACCAAGGTTCATCCCGTAGGCTATCGCGACTGGGAGAGCATGAAGGACGTGCTGCGCGAAGAGGTTGTGGCCGACAAGAAGTTCGACATTCTGGCCAAGAAGCTGGAAGGCGTGAAGAGCATTGCCGATGCTAAAAAGCAGGGTGCCAAGGTCGACTCAGTCAACCAGATTACCTTCGCTGCTCCTGTCTTCGTACAGGCCACCGGTGCCAGCGAGCCCGCACTGAGCGGTGCTGTGGCAGCAGCCAAGCAGGGCGAATTCAGCCAGCGCGTAGTGAAGGGTAACGGTGGTGCCTACCTGTTCCAGGTGCTCAGCAAGAAGCAGAACGACAGCAAGTTCGACGCCAAGGCAGCCGAGCAGCAGTTGCAGCAGCAGGCTCTGCAGGCCGCAGGCCGCTTCATGCAGGAGCTGGTGCAGAAGGCTGGTGTGGTCGACAACCGCTACCTCTTCTTCTAAGCCTATCCCAACGCTCACAGAGCGCACTAAGGAAATAGAAACCACAATACCGCCCGAGAGTCTGTCTACAAAGATTCTCGGGCGGCTTTTTTTATTCACCACAGAGTCACAGAGTCACAGAGTTTTTTCTTATGCGCGTGTGACCAGTCCTCTGTGTCTCCGTGTCTCTG
>CAMOTK010000075.1 GCA_946625715.1 uncultured Prevotella sp.
GCCAGCACCTTGGCGTTCTTCTGCACCTGCTTGGCCCACTCCTTGAACTCGGGCTTCAGGGCTTCGCCGAAAGCTACGGCCTTGGCTGCGATGACGTGCTCGAGCGGACCGCCCTGCTCACCAGGGAATACGGCTGAGTTGAGCAGCTGCGACATCTTCTTGACAACGCCCTTCGGTGTGGTCAGACCCCAAGGATTGTCGAAATCCTTACCCATCAGGATGATACCGCCGCGCGGGCCGCGGAGCGTCTTGTGGGTCGTCGAGGTGACAATGTGTGCATATTTCACGGGGTTGTCGAGCAAACCGGCAGCGATAAGGCCTGCGGGGTGGGCCATATCAACCATGAGCAGAGCGCCAACCTTGTCGGCAATCTCGCGCATGCGCTTGTAATCCCACTCGCGGCTGTAGGCCGAGCCGCCGCCAATGATGAGCTTAGGCTTGTGCTCCAGTGCCAGACGCTCCATCTCGTCGTAGTCTACGCGACCCGTCTCTTTGTTGAGGTTGTAGCCGACGGGCTTGTAGAGAATGCCCGACGTGTTGACCTTCGAACCATGAGAGAGGTGACCACCGTGGTCGAGGTTCATGCCCATGAACGTGTCGCCAGGCTTGAGGACAGCCAAAAGCACTGCAGCATTGGCTTGTGCGCCCGAGTGTGGCTGTACGTTGGCATATTCGGCTCCGAAAAGCTGGCATACGCGGTCGATGGCCAACTGTTCTACCTCGTCGACCACCTGACAACCGCCGTAGTAGCGATGTCCGGGATAGCCTTCGGCATACTTGTTGGTGAGGTACGACCCCATAGCTTCCATCACCTGGTCGCTTACAAAGTTCTCACTGGCAATCAGCTCAATGCCTTTCAGCTGGCGCTGATGCTCTTTCTCAATCAGTGCAAAGATTTGGTTGTCTCTTTCCATTTCTGTCGTTGGTTTGATTTGATATATGTATTTGCTTGATGGTCTTAGCAAAGTTCCACTTTGTTGATGTCCTGCTCCTTTTCGCAGTAGTGGCACGTAAGGATGCCGTTGGAAACGTGGAAGTGGGTTTTCATGGGCTCGTTGTTCGTGATGCACTTGGGATTGTTGCACTTCACGATGCCCTTGATTTCGTCGGGCGTGGTGACGGTTTTCTTCTCAATGACTTCAAAGTCGCGAATGATGTTGAGCACAATGTTTGGTGCCACAACGCTGAGTCGCGAAATCTCTTCATCGGTGAAGAACTTGTCTTCTACCTTGATGATACCCTTCTTGCCCAGCTTCTTCGAAAGGAAGTTGTAGCCGATGGTCACGGGTGTTTGCAGTTCCTGAAGCCTGAGCAGCTGCGCCACCTGATAGGTTTTGTCGCTGGGTATATGGTCGATGACGGTGCCGTTCTTGATGGCGGCCACGAGCATTTCGTTCTTGTTCATAGGATGATGGTTTTGTCGTTACGTACTTCGTCGAGCGTGATGCCGAGCACATCGCAGAAGATGGCTTCGCGTGCAAAGAGGCCGTTGCCGGCTTGCTGAATGTAGTAGGCATGCGGGTTGTCGTCTACCTCGTAGGCAATCTCGTTTACGCGTGGCAGCGGATGGAGAATCTTCATGTTGGGCTTGGCCATGCGCAGCATTTCGTTGTTGAGCACATAGACGTTCTTCACGCGCTCGTACTCCATGAGGTCGGAGAAGCGCTCCTTCTGCACGCGCGTCATATAAAGAATGTCGGCGTCGGCAATGATTTTCTCGTTGAAGGCAGTGTGCTCCTGGTATTTGATGCCGTGCTCTTCGCAATAAATCTTATATTCCTTAGGCATCTGCAGCTCTTTGGGAGCCACGAAGTGGAATGTAGGATTGAAGTGGCGCATGGCCATCAGTAGCGAGTGTACGGTACGTCCGTATTTCAAGTCGCCTACCATGTAGATGTTCAGGTTCTCGAGCGTGCCCTGCGTCTTGTAGATGGAGTAGAGGTCGAGCATGCACTGCGAGGGATGCTGGTGTGCACCGTCGCCAGCATTGACGATGGGCACCGGTGCCACTTCCGAGGCATACTGCGCAGCACCTTCAATGAAGTGTCGCATGACGATGACATCGGCATAGTTGCTGACCATGAGAATGGTGTCTTTGAGCGTCTCGCCTTTTGTGCCGCTCGTTACCTTCGGGTCGGCAAAGCCAATGACGCGAGCGCCCAGCCGGTTGGCTGCCGTTTCGAAGGAGAGGCGCGTGCGGGTGCTTGGTTCGAAGAACAGCGTTGCCACTACTTTGCCTTTGAGCAGCTCTCTGTTGGGGTGCTTCTCAAACTCCTCGGCCATCCTAATCATGTAGAGAATCTTCTCTTTTGTAAGGTCGGCGATAGTTACAAAATTATGCTTATCCATGACGATTTGTTATTTTCGACTGCGAAGATACACATTATTTCCGAATCTCGGGCATCTTCAGTGAGAAAAATTTGCTTATCTCATCAATTCTTTGTATTTTTGCCCCGCTAAAATATAAAAAAGAATGAGAAAGAAGCTGATATATTTCCTCTGGACACTGATGTTTGTGGCTGTCTTGATGACCGCCCTTTCGTTTACGGCAATAGCCAACGGCTGGATAGGCTACATGCCACCGATAGAAGATTTGCAGAATCCCATCAGCCGTTTTGCCACGCAGATAATCTCGGCCGATGGTAAGGTGATAGGTACTTGGAACTACAACCGCGAAAACCGTATTATGGTCGACTACAACAAGCTGTCGCCCAATCTGGTGAAGGCTTTGGTGGCCACCGAGGATGTGCGCTTTTACGACCACTCAGGCATCGACTTCATTGCCTTGGGCCGTGCGGTGGTGAAGCGTGGCTTCATGGGACAGAAGAGTGCCGGTGGTGGTTCGACCATCACGCAGCAGCTGGCCAAGCAGTTGTTTTCGGATAAAGCCCATTCCACGCTCGAGCGTCTGCTGCAGAAGCCGATAGAGTGGGTGATAGCCGTGCAGTTGGAGCGCAACTACACGAAGGAAGAGATTTTGGCCATGTACCTGAACTACTTCGACTTCCTGCATAATGCCGTAGGCATCAAGACGGCAGCGAACACCTATTTCTCGAAAGAACCGTCCGACCTGAATCTGTGCGAGGCCGCCACGCTTATTGGTCTTTGCAAGAACCCCAGCTACTTCAATCCCGTGCGTTTTCCTGAGCGCAGCTTAGAGCGTCGCAACGTGGTGTTGCACCAGATGCTCAAGGCCGAGTATATCACTGAGGAAGAATACGAACAGAGCAGCCAGCAACCGCTCAATCTGAAGTTCCATGTGGCCGACCATAAAGATGGTATCGCCACCTATTTCCGCGACTACCTTCGTCGCTACATGATGGCCAAGGAGCCGCGTCGTTCTGACTATCCATCATGGAACTATCCGAAGTATTATCAAGACTCGCTCAACTGGCAGAACGATCCGCTCTACGGCTGGTGCAACAAGAACCGGAAAAAGAACGGCGAGAACTATAACGTCTATACCGATGGTCTGAAAGTGTTCACTACTGTGGATTCGCGCATGCAGGCCTATGCCGAGCAAGCCTGCTACCAACATGTGGTGAAGTTCCTGCAGCCTGCTTTCAATACTGCCAACAGGGCAAAGCGTAATGCGCCTTATTCCAGCAACCTGACCAGTGAACAGATACGCAAGATTCTGGACCGTTCAATGCGACAGTGCGAGCGCTACCGCGCGTTGAAGGCTGCCGGCAAGTCGGACAACGAGATAGAACGCTCGTTCAATACGAAGACCGAGATGTCGGTGTTCACCTACCACGGTGTGGTCGATACGGTGATGACGCCGCTCGATTCTATCCGCTACTACAAGAAATTCCTGCGCTGTGGCTTCATGGCGATGTCGCCCACCGACGGTGCGGTGAAAGCCTATGTGGGCGGTCTCGACTTTACACATTTCGCCTACGATATGGCAATGGAAGGTCGTCGACAGGTGGGTTCAACCATCAAACCCTACCTCTACTCGCTGGCTATGGAGAACGGCTTCTCGCCATGTGACTTGGCACCCAACGTGCAGCAAACCTATATGGTGGGCACGCAGGCTTGGACGCCGCGCAACGGCAGCAAGGCTCGCTATGGTGAGATGGTGACGCTGAAGTGGGGCTTGGCGCAGTCGAACAACTGGATATCGGCCTATCTGATGTCGAAACTCAATCCGTCGGCCTTTGTGACGCTGCTGCACGAATATGGCATCAACAATCCCGAAATACACCCCTCAATGTCGTTGTGTCTTGGTCCGTGCGACATCAGCGTGGGCGAGATGGTGTCGGCCTATACGGCCTTTGTGAATCATGGCATCCGTATTGCACCCCTGTTTGTGACAAAGATAGAAGACAACGAGGGCAATGTGGTGGCCCGCTTCCAGCCGCGCATGAACGAGGTGATTAGCGAGGAAAGTGCCAACAAGATGATTTACATGCTCAAGGGTGTGGTCGATGGTGGTACGGGCAGCCGTTTGCGCTTCCGCTATAATCTGAAGGGCGAGCTGGGCGGCAAGACCGGTACGACTAATAACAACAGCGACGCCTGGTTCATGGGCATCACGCCACAGTTGGTTGGCGGTTGCTGGGTAGGCGGCGACGACCGCGACATCCACTTCGATTCGATGTCGATGGGTCAAGGTGCCACGATGGCACTGCCTATCTTTGCCTATTTCATGCAGAAAGTGTATGCCGACAAGACGCTCGATTATAGCGAAGACGCTGTGTTTGACTTGCCTTCAGGCTATAATCCCTGCTCGTTGCTCGACGACGGCGGCGGAGAAAACGGCGAAGGCGAGGTAGACGAGACGGTCGAGGCTAATGAGATATTCCAATAGCGCGCTTACTCTTCGATGTGTGAGAGCGAATGAGCAAACGACGCGAAGAGGTTGGTAACGGTTTCGCTGGGATAGTACTTGAAGTACTTGGCCGAGTGGCGCACGTGCCAGAACATGGCCGACGAGTTGGCTGTGTGTACAAAGATGTCATTGCCCTGTGAGAAATACCATTCTTTGTCGTGTGTGGTTTTGAGTCTGACGATTTCGTTGTAGATGTCGTCGAGTTTCTTGTCGTCGACATCCGGCTCCATGAACGGTATTTCGTCTTCAGAGAAGTTGAAGAGCCTGACCAGCAGCGCACCTGCGAGCTGAGCCATGCGTTTCAGCTTGAGTTGTTCAATCCATTCTTCCACCTTCACGAAGTCGACCTTGTGTCCCATCTTTCTGAGGAAGATGCCTAAGTCAAGCAGCTGTTTGAGGCGCAGTCCCTCGTTGAGCATGAAATGGCTGATGCGCAGCAAGATGTAGAGCATGTTGAGCGTTGGCGGCACTGTTTCCATTCGCGTGCCGTTGATGATGACGTAGGCGGAGTCGCAGGCGCGCGTTTCTCCCTCAATGATGCTTTGCAGTCGGCGGTTGAGCAGCGTGTTGGTCAGACAAATCATGCGCCTATGGTGTTCCACCTTAATGCCTCGCCAATGGTAGCGCAGCAGGTATTTCTCCGAGGTGTCGGCATCTTCGTCTTGCATTTTAGCCCATTCGTCGGCCTTCTTGGCTTGCGGTTCGAAGGGGAAGAAGATGTCTATGTCGCCCGCCTTTCGGTGGTTGGGCACAGGATAGTAGGTGGCCAGACTCTGTCCCTTGAGCAGAATGGGTCGCAGATGCTGGTCATTGAGATAGATGAGTACTTCCGAGATACACATGTTGACCTTCTGGTTCTCGTCTTCCGTGTGCTTGGCTATCTTAGTCCATGCGGCTCGTTGCTCGTCGTCGGCAATCTGCATGAAGAACTGGTCGCTGCAGCGGCGTATGCCGTCGTAGGCCAGTGCCGCCACGCCGTGGGTGATGGCCATCTGCAGCACGCGTTCCCACTTCCAAGCCGACATGGGTTCGATGGTTTCCTGTGCTTCGAAGACGCCTGCGCGCAGCAAGCGGAAAAAGTTGCGTTCTACGATGTTCATGAGTATCTTCTTGGGTATCTGAATAGTATGGCCAAGGTGGCGGCAATGCCAATGGCGAAGGGATAATAGAGGTAGGGCACGATGTGGATGGGGTTGATGGCAGCCAGTCCTGCAGCCATGAGCAGCTGTGCGCCATAGGGAATGATGCCCTGCACGCAGCAGGAGAAGGTGTCGAGCAGCGAAGCGCATTTGCGCGGGTCGATGCCAAACTTTTCGCCTATCTGTCGGGCGATGCCGCCGACGGTGATGATGGCTACGGTGTTGTTGGCTGTGCAGAGGTCGACAACAGCCACGAGTCCGCCAATGGTGAGTTCGGCGCCCCGTTTCGAACTGAGGTGCCGCGTCTGCTGGTCAATGAGATAGTCGATGCCGCCGTTGTGCTTGATGATTTCGAGCAGTCCGCCGGCGAGCAGTGTGATGATGATGAGCTCGCCCATGCTGGTGATGCCTGTGCCCATGGCGCTGAACCATCCGAAGACGTCGTAGGCACCGATGCTGATACCGATGATGCCTGTGAGGGCGATGCCGATGGTGAGCACGGCCATAACGTTGAGACCTACTATCGCCGTGACAAGTACCACCAAATAAGGGAGTACCTTGACGAGACTGACGTCGCCGACGGTTTGCGCCGCACTGATGTTGAGCCCCATCACAATGTAGACGGCAAGGATAATGACCGCGGCGGGTACCACGATGAATGCGTTTACACGAAACTTGTCGCTGGGCTTGCATCCCTGCGTTTGCGTGGCAATGATGGTGGTGTCGCTGATGAACGAGAGGTTGTCGCCGAAGAACGAACCGCCGACGACGACGGCCGTGAGCAACGGAATGCTGACACCCGTTTGCTGGGCCACGCCTGCGGCAATGGGCGTCAGTGCGACGATGGTGCCCACGCTGGTGCCAATGCTGAGCGAGATGAAACAAGCGGCAATAAAGAGTCCGGCCAGCAACATCTGTGGCGGCAGCAAGCTGAGCGTAAGGTTGACGGTGGCGTCGATGCTGCCCATCTCCTTGGCCGAGTTAGCAAAGGCGCCAGCCAGCACGAATATCCATAGCATGAACATCATCTGCTTTTTACCGGCGCCTTGGCTGAACACGTTTATGCGTTTGGAAAGTGTGCCGGGCGTGATGGCGATGGCATAGATGCTACTGATGAGAAACGCCACGGTGATAGGCACCTTATAGAAGTCACGAGCAAGGATGCTCGTGACTAAATATAAGATGATAAACACCAATAGCGGTGACAGTGCTATGAAACCTCTCTTGCTGTTCAATGGTCTATTAGAGTGTTACACCGTTCTTGAAAATAGAGATTTCGCGGTAGCCGTTGACCTCGTTGCGAGCCTTCTCGCCGCTGGCCACGCTGAGCACCTTGTCGATGAACTCGGGCACGAGCTCCTGCATGGTGCGGCCCTCAATGAGCTGTCCGGCAGAGAAGTCCACCCAGTTGGGCTTGTTCTTGGCAAGCGTGGGGTTGGTGGCAATCTTCATCGTGGGCACGAAGGTGCCGAAGGGCGTACCGCGGCCAGTGGTGAAGAGTACGATGTGGCAGCCGCACGAAGCCAGGGCCGTAGAGGCTACGAGGTCGTTGCCTGGTGCCGAGAGCAGGTTGAGGCCGTGGTTCTGCAGACGGTCGCCATACTCCATCACACCGCTGACAGGTGCGCGTCCGCACTTCTGTGTGCAGCCGAGGGCCTTGTCTTCGAGTGTAGAAATGCCGCCGGCCTTGTTGCCCGGTGAGGGATTCTCGCCTACGGGTTCGCCGTGCGAGAGGAAGTAGTTCTTGAAGTTGTTGATGAGCGAGACGGTCTGCTCGAAGAGTTCGGGTGTTTCGCAGCGGTTCATGAGAATGGTTTCGGCGCCAAACATTTCGGGCACCTCGGTGAGCACGCTGGTGCCGCCCTGAGCTACGAGCCAGTCGCTGAACTCGCCCACGAGCGGGTTGGCGGTGATGCCCGAGAAGCCGTCGCTGCCGCCGCACTTCAGTCCTACGCGCAGTTTCGATACGGGCACGTCCTCGCGCTTGTCCTGACGAGCAATATCGTAGAGCTCGCGCAGAATCTGCATGCCGGCCTCTACCTCGTCGCCTTCAACCTTCTGCGTGACGAGCAGGCGGATGCGCTGCTTGTCGTAGTCGCCCAGCATCTTCATAAAGTCGTCGGGCTGGTTGTTTTCGCAACCGAGAGAGAGTACGAGCACGGCGCCGGCGTTGGGGTGCAGACAGATGTCGCGCAGCACCTTGCGGGTGTTCTCGTGGTCTTCCGAGAGCTGCGAGCAGCCGTAGTTGTGATGCCATGCATAGATGCTGTCAACGCCTTCGCAACCAGTCTCCTGCTGCAGCTGACGTACCAGTCGCTCGGCAATGCCGTTGACGCAGCCCACAGTGGGCACAATCCATATTTCATTGCGTACGCCCACGTCGCCGTTCTTGCGAACATAACCCTTAAACGTACGGTTTTCTTTCTTGATGTTAAGTGGCTCGTCTACAGGTTGATATGTATATTCGAGTGTGCCGCTGAGGTTGGTCTTCAAGTTGTTCTCGTTTACCCAGTCGCCGGCCTTCAAGTCTTTGCGAGCGTGACCGATGGGGTAGCCGTACTTGATGATGTTTTCGCCTTCCTTAGTGTCGCGAATGAGCACTTTGTGTCCGGCGGGTGTGTCTTCAGCGAGGGTTACTTTCATGCCGTCGACTTCAATGACGTCGCCCTTCTTTTTGGGTGCAAGACAAACGACGACAGAGTCGGCAGGATTGATTTTAAGAAATGTTGCTTCCATATTTTTATTTTTTTGAAATTTGAAATTTGAAGTTTGAAGTTTATGATTAGTCTGTTTGTTACCCAATGTTAGTTCTTCGGTAGAATTCAACATTTTCGCGCGAGAGCAGTTCGATGGGCATGTAGTTGATAGGCG
>CAMOTK010000076.1 GCA_946625715.1 uncultured Prevotella sp.
GTCATGGGCTCTAAGCGCTGGGTGCTGATGTTCTCCGAGAGCAGGTAGATGTAGCGGTGGCCCGTGTCGTCGCCCTCGAAGCCCCAGTAGAACTGACCGTCCTCAAGATACTTCTCCTTGGGCTCCTGAAACTCCTTGGTGCTTGCCGGTTTGTCGGCGCTGAGCACCCAGCCCAGTCGGCGCTGCCCCTGCTCGTTCTGTTCCACCACGATGCGCCAGTCGGCCGGGTAGGTGTTGCCCGAGCGGTCGTAGAGGTTGTCGGTGTGGCAGTCGAGCGCGTCGCTGCCGTCGGCCGCAGGCGTGGCGGTGAAGCTGATGACGTCGGTGCCCGAGGTGTAGATGCCGCCTACCATGGTGCCGTTGTTGCCCATGGTCAGTTGCCAGCGTCCGGCCAGGTCGGCCACGTTGGCCGATGCTTGTTTCTCAAACGTGATGCTTTTGATGTCGGCAGCCGGAATGTTGCGTATGCCGCCGTCGTTGGTCTTGATGACCACTGTCTGTGCCTGCGAGGCCATGGCCTGTGCAGCCAGCAGGATAAGCACTAATTGTTTTTTCATATTCTTGATGTTAAAAACAGCAACCCACGGCCAGCGTGGCCTGTGTGTGGTGGTTGCCGTCGCAGTATTCATTGGTTTCGTTGGTGGTGCGGTAGCCCGCAGCGGCCTTCACGTGCAGGCGCAGTTTGGTGGCCGGCAGCAGGAAGGCGTATTTCACGCTGCCGCCCACCGACAGCTGGGGGGCCGTGAAGTAGCTGTAGTCGCGATAGAGGTAGGTGTCCATGGTTGCCGGTGCCGTCTGCTTCTCGCTCGGCGTGGCAAACGTCTGGTCGCTGAATGGGTCGCCCGTGCCTTTACGGTAGGCCATGTCGAGGCTCAGCGTCCACACCCCGTGGCGCGTCAGCAGGTTGTGGGTGGCGGCCGCAAAGAGCGTGTTGGCCGACAGCTGTTGCCGGCGGTAGTACGGATACTGGTAGGCCGTCTGCTTGCGCTGGTTGTGTGCAAAGCCCGCCTGCAGGGTCCATGTGGGCAGTTCGTGGCGGATGCCGAGCTGGGCCGTGTAGGTCAGCGACCAGTCGGCCCACAGGCGGTTGGCCGTCTTCACGGGGTCGTAGTATTCGTAGTAGTTGGCGCCGTTGTCGTTTTGCAGTTCGCGGAAGGTGTTGGCCTCGTTCTGCAGGTTCTCGATGGCGAGGCTGAAGTCGAGCGCATGCAGCATCGTCGTCGAGCGGTAGGTCAGTCGGGCGTGGTCTTTATAGACGTTGCTCCGATGGGCTGAATAGCTGATGGTGTAGGGCGAACGCCGACCGTAGTAGCCCGTGCGGTGGGCATACTCCGCGCTGTTGTAGAACGTCAGCGGCGCGGTGTGGACAGTCAACTGCAGGGCACCGCCGTGGTAGTTGTCTACCAGCGGCATCTCGTGGCTCTTGTCGGTATAGCCCGTGGTGCCAAACTGCTCTACCTTGCCGATGTATGGGCCGTAGTTGATGAACGATTCATACACCTTGTCGCTGCTGCCGTAGGTGCGGAACGACAGACTCTCGGTGCTGCGGCGGTACTGGTAGTCGGCGCCCACCTGGAAAACTTGGCTCGCCGACCAATAGACGCCGGCCGCAAAGGTCATGTCGAGCAGCATGTTCTTGTGGCGCAGGTCCTTGTATTTGGCATAGTTGGCTGCGGTGTAGTCCAGCTGCAGACCGCCCGAAAGATTCTTGAAAAGCGTGGTGCCCACAGCGCCGGTCAGCCGGTAGGTGTCGCGATGTTTTGTGCCTGTGTTGTCGGTGTTGTTCTCGATGATGTCGAAGGGCTTGTGTTCAGGACTGATAAAGGTCGAACCAGCCATGTTGCGACCCGAGAAGTTGTTGTAGCTGATGGCGCCGAAGACCACGGTGCGGCTGCTGAGGCGGTAGAACGACTCGATGGCGGCGTTCAGTTGCAGACTGTTGGGCGAAGCGTAGAAGTCGGTCAGTCCGCCATTGGCCTTGGTGAGCGACAGTTCGGCCTCGGCCATGTTGCGGGTGGCCAGGCGGGTCAGCCCTGCCGCGTTGCCCGAAGTGAGCCACGGGTCGGCCTGCTTCACGAACGTGTAGTCGCGAAGCAGCAGCGAGTCTTGAGCCATGCCTGCCGTGGCGGCGGCTCCGACGGCCATGGAGAGTATCAGTCGCGCAAGGAGCATCGTTGGCGTTCGTGGAAGTCGTTGGAAGAGTTGTTGGTGTCCATGAAGTAGATGTGGGCGCCCTGCTTCATGCTTGCTTCGGCATCGATGCCGCTGGGGTCGGTGGAACCGTCGACGCCGAGGCTGTAGTTGTAGACCAGCTTGCCCTTGTTCTCGCTCATGGCCTCGGTGAATTCCTTGTCAACATTGCGGTAGAGGGCGTGGCCCAGCTTGTTGGTCAGGTAGACATAGCCGCCGTCGATGTCGGCCGTCAGTCGCTTCTTGCTCTCGTCTTTCTTGGCGGCGTTGAACACCTCGATGCCGTCGATAATCCATTCCGTAGGCACTTTCAGACAGGCATGGATGGCGTCGTGGGCCTCGCCGGGCGAGTACCACAGATTGTCGGCATTAGTGGCATACTCCATGGGCGTCGTGTCCTTAGGCTGGAAGATGAAGAGCGCCGGCGACATGACGCTGAGTGGCCATGCCGTGCCCTGTCCGTACTTGATGGCCTTCAGATAGTGGCTCGTGGGGATAACGTCGGAAGGCGTGGGGTAGTAGCTGGTCTGGTTGTAGCCGCTCTCCGGGTCGTACATGCAGTAGTAGTCGGCGTTGGCATAGTTCACCGACTGCGAGTAGGTCTGCGTGTTGTCGATGGCGCCCTGCACGTTGATGACCACTTGCGACCAAGGCTCGAACACCAGCGAGCCCGGGTAGTACCAGATGCCGTTGAGTGCAGGCAGAAACGCTTCGCGCTCGTAGACCAGTTGGCCGTTGTCGTCGTAGTTGCGGTTCTGCCCTTCGCCATTATAGGGCGTCACGAAGGCGAAGCACAGGTTGTTGACCACAGCCTGCTGCGGACAGTTGTTGTAGAGCACGATGCACTTGTCCTTCTGAAAGAAGTCGCTGCCGTTGTCCATGGGGCAACCGCCGTTGTAGAGTTCCTTGATGATAATCTGGTCGGCGTTCTGGTCGGGCAGGGTAGGCGTCTCCTCGGCTTGGTCTTGGAAGACCACTTCCTTCAGGTCGCTGGTGAAGAACTCCTCCACCGTGCCGTCGGTCTTGGTGATAATCATCTTCCAGCCTTGCGCCTGCATGCCGCAGCAGATGGCTGCCAGTATAAAAAACAATAAAACAGTTCTTTTCATATTCTGTGCGTTATAATTTCGGTCGTCTGATACGTGAGCCCTTCAGTTCCATCTGTGTTTGGTTGAGGCTGTCGGGCGATACGATGATGAGGCTTTTCACCCCGTTGAGAATGTAGTTCCACCGCCACTGGTCGTCGATGTCGACGTAGAAGTTGCTGTTGCTCGACGCCTCGTAGATGCCGGGCGGCACGGAGAAGTGGGCCGTACCCTTGTCGTCGGTCTCGGCCATGAAGACCGAGGCCGTGGCGTCCTTGAGTTCCACAGGTATGCCTGCCTGCGGGGCAAGGTCGTAGCTCTCGGGGTAGACCAGCTGGATGCTGAGCCGGCAGGTCTCTACCGTTTCGTCGTAGCTGCACGCGCCGAGGGTTGTGAGCAGGAGTATGTAGAACAATAGTCGTTTCATAGCTTGAGTCTCAGTGAAAGTCCATAATAGTAGGATGGGATATAGCCGCTGCCGAAGAGCGATGTCTCTAAGTCGGTCTGCGACGAGTGCACCCGTCCCATGTTGTTGAAGAAGTTGTTGGCATAGAACGACACCGACACATGGTCGCCAATCTCCTTGGTCACGCTCAGGTTGGCTGAGTAGTAGGCCGACAGCCGGTTGGGGTTCATGGTGTAGGCGTAGTTCGAGCGCACCACCAGTTGCGACAGGTCGTTGTAGAGTTGTCGGTCGTTGTCCTTGGCCCACAGGAATTTCTCGGCAAAGGGTATGCGCTCGTCGGGGTTGCTCCAGGTGCTGTAGTATTCGGGATAGACCACCACGAACTTGTTCTCCGACGTGCCGTCGTAGGGCTCGCCGAAGTAGCCTTCGCCATTCTCGAGCATATAGCCGCGCGTGCCGTCGGTCAACTGGCTGAGCGAGCGGCGGAAGTTGTAGAGCGAACTCTCTATGCGCAGCGAAACGATGAGGCGTATCTTCGGAATGTGGGTGGTGATGGTGGCGTTCAGGTTGGCTTGCTTCGACAGGAAACCGTTGGCCACGGCGGCCGAGGCACTGGTGCCTGCCGAGGTGACGTTGCTGCCGCGGTAGTAGCCTACGTACTGGAATGGCTGTCCGTTGCTCATGATGTTGGTCACGCCAAGGGGCACGTCGGCAAAGAGCACGTCGTCGGTACCTTTATAATAATAGTAGTTGCCGTCGAGACGCACCGAGGTGTTGAGCGGCCGGATGGTGGCAAAGTCGATGGTCCACTCCAGTCCGTAGCGACTGATGGGCGTGGCGTTGGTGTATTGCTGACTGACGGTGTACGTGTTGCGGTCGCTGTAGACCAGCGCCTTGGCCGCGTGCTGTCCTGTGGCATCGCTTACTGTGACGATGCCCGACTCGCGGTCGATGGTAAACGTGCGGTTGGCCACGGGGATGCCGCTGGTCTGTGCTGCCGACGGACTGGTATAGCGATAGGTAAACGGCGTGTAGGCTCTCGTAGACATATAGCCGTTGAAGGTCTTGTGGTGGAAGGCTGAGACCGCAATGCGTGTACCCTTGACGTCGAACGCAAGGCCCAGGTCGGTCTGGTTGGTGTACTGCCACCGCAGGTCGGGGTTATAGACCGCCTTCTGCGGATATGTGTAGTAGGCGTAGTACGACTTGTTGTCGGCCGTGCTGGTCGACGAGAAGGCCTGGATGTCGGTGTAAGACGGTCGTGGATAGAGAATCTGGAACGACGGGAGCTTGACGCTCTTGCCCCATCCGGCATGTATTTCGAGCGAGCGCACCACCCTGTGCTGTTGGTTGCGCCAGAAGATGTAGCGGGCGTTGGCGCGTGGCGACAGACTGCCCACGGTGCCGTAGTCCGACTGTCCTATCATGGTGATGTCGTCGCGCACGCCTGCCGTCAGTTCCAGCGAAGCCCGTCGGGTGGTGGGCACGCTGACTTTGTCTTCTATGTAAAGCGCCAGATTGTGCATGGCGGGCAGTTGGTCGTAGCGATACTCGCGCCAGTCGGGTGCATAGCGCATGTCGTCGTAGTAGGAGCCGCGTCCGTGGTTGTGGCTGCCGCTATAGTCGGCACCCACCTTCAGCAGGTTGACAACCTGACCAAAGCGGTGCGACCAGTCGGCTTTCAGCTTCAGCGACCACGAGAGCGGTTTCGAGTCGTTGAAGCCCAAGGTGTACCAATAGCCGGTAGGACTGAGAATGATGGGGGGAATGTTGGCGGTGGGGTCCGAGGGATATTCTTCGGCCATGAAGTAGCCTTGCTCGGTGGTGTGCTTGTAGGGTTGCGTCGAAGCACTGCTCATGTTGGTGTAGTTCTCGGTGCGGTGGTCGGCATAAGAGAAGGTGCCACGCAGCGAGAGATTGGTAATCCACGACTTGTTGAGCAGCCACTGCAAACTGATGTTGCCGCGGAAAACATTGTCGCGCGACTTCGCGTAGCTGTCCAGCTCGCGGTCGGGGTCGGCCTTCGAGTTGTAGCCGCCAACGTTGCCGCTGAGGCCTACGTTGAGCGTCAGTGGCGACTGCTGGCGAAAGAATGTGTTCATGTAGTTTAGCGACAGGATGTTGCGCTGATAGGCCGTATAGGGCGAGGCGGCATCGCTGAACGAACGGGCATGCTCGAACGAAGCATTGAGCACACCCCATCGGCTGCCCAGGTCGAAACCTTTGTTCACGGCAATCTGTCGGGTGTGCTGATTCAGTTTGCCCTCGACAATAAACGGCGACTTGCCCTTGCGGGTGTTGACTTTCACCACACCGTTCGATAAATCACCGTACTCTACCGATGGTATGCCCGTCACCACCTCGACGCTCTCGATGTTTGAAGCACTGATGGTGCGTGTGGAGGCAGCCAGGGTCTCGCCGGCCGTGGCATTGTTGTCCAGTCGCATGCCGTCTATTTCGATGGCTGTGCCAAACGAGGCGTTGCCTTTCTCCTGACCGTTGCTGCGCAAGCTGAGGCGGTTGTCTTCCATTAGCGTGGCGTTCACCGTCTTACCGCCAGGCAGCAGCGAGCCGATGTCGCTCACGTTGAGCATCTGCTGCTGGTCGAGCGTTTGGCGGTCGATGGTGTACGATGTGGTGGCTTCGTCCTGTTTGCGCTTGGCCACCACCGTCACCTCTTGCAATTTCAGGTTCTCTTCCTCGAGCGTGATATCGAGGCGAGGCATGTCTTTGACAATGTTCAGCTGAAGCGTTCGTGTGCTGTAGCCCAAGCACTGCACGGTCATGGTGGCACGGCCCGTCGGCACGTTCTTGATGGCAAAGCGCCCCTCGCTGTCGGTGATGGCCCAAAGGCCGTTCTCCTTCAGCAGTACCGAGGCAAACTCAATGCCACGACGGGTGTCGCTGTGGGCAATCTTGCCCGCAACGGTGACGGTCTGGGCCGCAGCCTGCAGTACCGTGGTCAATAGAGTTAGTGCTAAAAGCGTAAGCCTCATTAGCGATTACTTCTCTTTCTCCTTAATAATGTTTAATTTGGTGTGCAAAGGTACGCATTTTCTGACTATCAGCCAATACTAAAAAGTAGGTATTTAGCAGCCCTTTTCGCTATTTCCTTGCGCTTTTCCTCTGTACTTCTCGAAAAAAATGTCTAACTTTGTAGCCATAACAAACCAACGTAAGAAGAAAAAATATGAAGAAAATTCTCTGTTCGATGTTTGTGATGGCGGTTGCTTTCATGACCACAGCACAAGCACAGTTGCCGCAGGACCCAGCCGTCAGGAAAGGCGTGCTGAAGAACGGCATGACCTACTACATTCGCCACAATGCCAAGGAAGCCGGACTGGCCGACTTCTACATTGCTCAGCGCGTGGGCTCAATTCTCGAAGAGCCACGGCAGCGCGGACTGGCCCACTTCCTGGAGCACATGGCTTTCAACGGCACGAAGAACTTCCCCGGCGAAGGCAAGCGACTGGGCATCGTGCCCTGGTGCGAGACCATCGGCGTGAAGTTTGGTGCCAACCTCAATGCCTATACGTCGGTAGACCAGACCGTCTACCACATCGGTTCGGCCCCATTGAAGCGCGAGGGGATACTCGACTCCTGCCTGCTGGTGTTGCACGACTGGAGCCACTACATTCTTTTGAAGGACGAGGAGATTGACAAGGAGCGCGGCGTCATCCACGAAGAGTGGCGCACACGTCGTGCCGGACGTGCCGTGCAGCGCCTGATGGAGCAGGCCATGCCCAAAATCTATCAGGGTTCAAAGTATGAGGACTGCCTGCCTATCGGTTCGATGGACATCGTCGACAACTTCCCCTACAAAGACCTGCGCGACTACTACCAGAAATGGTATCGGCCCGACCTGCAGGCCATTGTCGTGGTGGGCGACATCGATGTAGACAAGGTGGAAAAGAAAATCAAGAAACTCTTCTCGAAGATACCCCTGCCGAAAGAGCGGGCCGAACGCATCTACTATCCCGTGGGCGACAACGAGAAGATGATTGTGGCCATTGAGAAAGATGCCGAACAGCCCATCGTGCTCTGCACCATCTACCAGAAGCGCGACGCCACGCCCGATGCCGAGAAGAACAGTGAGACCTATCTGCGAGGCGACTACATCGACGGACTCATCTCGACGATGCTCAACGACCGTCTGGCCGAACTGCGCCAGAAGCCCGGCTCGCCCATACAGAGCGCTACAGCCCGTGCGTCTTCGTTCTTTATCAGTCGCACCAAAGAGGCCTTCTCGCTGAGCGTCAGTTGCCGGCAGGAGAACATTCTGGGCGGTCTGCTCAGTGCCGTGGCCGTTGTCGAACGCGCCCGTCAGCACGGTTTCACCGAGGCGGAGCTCAAACGTGCCAAGAGCACCTACCTGAATGCTGCCGAGCGCCGCTACAACCAGCGCAACGACTACCGCAACTCGCACTACGTGAACCGCTGCGTGCAGAACTTCCTCGCTGCAGAGCCGCTCGTGTCCATAGAGTTTGAGATGGAAAACACCCGCAAACTCAATCGCGAAGTGACGTTGGCCGAAGTGAACGAGGCCGTTAAGGCGCTCATCACCGACCGCAACCAGGTGGTCACGATGTATGCTCCCGACAAGGCCACCGTGGCTCTGCCCAGTGAGCAGCAGATAGAAAACGTGATTCTCGCTGCCCAGCAGCAGGACTACGCCCCCTATGAGGAACTGCACGTGGCCGACGACTTGGTGAGCCAACTGCCTGCCGCCGGTACCATCACCGCCGAAAAGCCCTATCGCCACGGCTTTACCGAGCTGACCCTTTCCAACGGCATGAAGGTCTACGTGAAGAAGACCGACTATAGCGCCGATGCCGTGTCGCTGCGCATGAAGGGCGACGGCGGCACATCGGTCTATGGCGACGAGGACATTCCCAACTTCTCGCTCCTGAGCAGCAGCGTCAACGAGGCCGGCGTGGGCCAGTTCGACGCCCTGACGCTTCGCCGCATGCTGGCCGGCAAGACCGTGCGCGTGCAGCCCTCGGTGGGCCAGCGCAGCCAGAGCATCAGCGGCAGCTCATCGGT
>CAMOTK010000077.1 GCA_946625715.1 uncultured Prevotella sp.
CTTAAAATGCCTAGGATTGCCTTTCATAATGAAAGCCAATACCGATGAAATTTGATGTGCCAAGTCAAGTGCCTCCTTGCATCTTTCCGCAAAACACTCATCATATTTTCCTTTCAACAAATCTGTTGATAACTCTTCGTCGATTGTGAGATTATTCACAACATCTGTTATCTTTTTAAAATCTTCACCAAGATCTTTTTGTAGTAGCAAACATGATATATACTGTTTCACCTCTTTTTCATTAAGCTGAGGAATCTTAACTGGATATTGAATCAGTTTTTCCATATATTCCTTACTGATATCCATCTCATTGCCAGGAATGTCTTTATATCGGGTTTTAACTGCATATTGAACCATTCTCTGGTCTGCTCCAATAATAAAAGTCGTACCAGGAACATACAGAAACAATCTAATGGCCTCAAAAATATCCAAGATAGTATCTGGCAGACATCTATCCAGCTCATCTATGAAAACTACAACATGATCAACCTTACTGTCATCTAAGAGAATTTTAAACTCTTTACTGAAATTTTTCACGCTAGCACGCTTACTTTCTTCATTCTTTAAAGCATCAAGGATTAATTTTACCTCTTCCTCACTGGCTCCCGTAACCTTACTTTTCACTGCACTGACAAGCCCAGCTAAAGTCAACTCTGACAACGTACCGATACCACCCGTCAACGCGAAGTCTATACCATACTTTATGCCCTTACTAACTATCTTATTTACATCAACCTTCTTAATAAGCGCAAGAATCCTATCTTTAACCTCTGCTGTAATACCCTTCAAGTTTGCCAATTCATCCAAAATGGAGCCACACAGGGCGGTTTTGGCATCTTCATACCCCTCAAAAGTCCAGCCATTGAAATCTACTATGAGAATCTTTTCTTGAGTTATATTATTTTCTAATTCTTCTTTTACCATTTCCATCAAACTAGACTTGCCACTTCCCCAGTCACCATATATTCCAATAGTAGCGGGAGACAAATTCTTGTCCAATGCGATTTCAACGACTTGATCAGACAGATACTTGAAATTCAAAAAATCGACCTTAGTTTCTGAATCTTTCCACAACATATACAATCATTTTTAAATTTTCTGCAAATATAGTTATTATTTTTTTAATAATTCGAACTACGGCTCTTTTTTAAGAAAACTTATCCGATACGAATATCATATTATTCTAAAAAAAGGATTATAGCTGTTAGATCAATCTCATCAAGCCGCAAAAGCTGATACACAATAGATTTCGACTTTATAGACTATAAAATAGGATGAGCAACGCCATTGGCCTTTTTGAATATTGGCTAGACAAGGGGGCGGGAGTTTATGATTTCATGTGCATCTTCATGGCTCATGAAACTCAATTTTGATGGAACAACTTAAAAATGTTCCATCAATGTTCCATCAAAATTTGATACTCTAGGAAAGTAAAAGTCCCGTAATCTCTTGGATTACAGGACTTTGCTTGTTGGGGTGCCCGGACGGACTCGAACCGTCGACATTCAGAACCACAATCTGACGCTCTAACCAACTGAACTACGGGCACCATCGTGCGCCTTCTCTTGGAAAGCGAGTGCAAAGGTACGGGAATTATTTGAAATGGCCAAATAATTCCCGAAGTTTTTGCAGTTTTTTTTTAGTTTGCAGGCTGTGCAGGTGCTGCGGGAGCCTGCTTCTGTGCAGGTGCTGCGGCATCCTTGGTCTGGCTTGCACCAAATCCGGGCAGGTTCTGCGGGTTGGTGGTGGGGTTCTCAATGCCTTCCATCACCGAACCGCTTGTGCTGGCTGTAGGAGCAACGTATGCACATGCAATGCTGATGACGACCATAGCCACGGCCAGGCCCCATGTTGCCTTTTCGATGAAGTCGGTTGTCTTGCGTACGCCGGCCATCTGATTGAACGATGCGTAGTTTGATGCCAAACCGCCGCCTTTTGATTCCTGAATCAGCACGATGCCAATCATCAGCACGGCTGCAATCACAATTAGAACTACTAATAATGTGTACATTTTCTTTACTTTATTTTTTGTTGTTATTTATTATCAATTTCTGTAAGAAACGAATTTGGTCTGCAAAGTAAGCATTTTTTTTCGGATATTGCAAACTTAAACGGCTAATAATTTCTAAAGCTTTCGAATATCTGCCCTGTTTGATATAGATTCTGGCCAAAGTTTCCGTAAAATAGGTCTCTTCGTTCGATTTTCCGCTTTCTTCGGTGGCAGGTTCGATGTCGGGCTTGAGTGTGGGGTTCTCGTTGAGCACAATCTTGCCATTGTCATTATTTATGAAAGAGTCGATGAGGTTTTGACCGATGAGTTGCGGTGCCTCTTTCGCCTGTTGCTCTTCTTCCTCGCTTTCGGTTTCCAGGAGGTAGGCCACGTAGTCGACAGCGGCATCGGCTGGTGTGGGTTTGCGCTTCTGGCTCTTTTTCTTCTCGTCCTCTTCGTCTTCGTTTTTGGGGATAGAGTCGAGGAAGTTGTCGATGAGCGAGATGGTGCGATTCTGCTGCTTGGCTTTACTGGCAGTCGGCTTGCTGCTCTTCTGCACGCGCAGCTTGTAGTGTCCTGCTTCAATCATCTGGAAGAGTACTCTGCGGTCGGTGATGTAGATGGCAGCGCGGCGCAGTTCTTCGTCGAACGAGGGGTCGTGTAGCAGGTAGAGGTTTTGCAGCAGCAGCAGTCGTGCTGTCTGGAAGTAGGGGTATAGTGCCAGCATGGAACGCAACTCGTAGAGTGTGTCGCGGTCGAGTTGTTCTGGATGGTTGATGAGTTCTGAGATATCCATGCTTCTGAGTTATTTTTGTTTTACCAGTTGGCTACTGTGGCGTTGAAGATTTGTTCGGTCAGGTCTTTAGACATCTGCGTGACGAGCTCTTCCTGTACCGAGCTGAGCGACTGTGTGGTCTCGTAGCTTGCTGTGGCCGTGAACTGTCGTTCGAAGTCTTCAGCGTGGTTGACGTTGTTGGTGAACCTGACGTTGACCGTGATGGAAAGTTCGGTCATGGCCGAATAGCCTTCGGCCGAAACCGACTTATTACGCTGGTCGTATCGTGTGATTTCGCCTTCCACTTTCAGGTCGCCGTTACGCCTGACCTGTATCAGTCTGGTGTGGTTGGCGTACTGGTCTTTCAGCTGTGTGTTGAAGATGCTGGCCATGGGTCCCCACACGAAATTGGAGCGTATGGGGAAGTCGGCTATCTGTATGGTCTTGGTCTTGGTGTAGTCGATGCTTGCTCCGTTGAACTTATAGCTTACGGAGCAAGATGCGAGCGCCATCAAGAGGATGGGCAGCACACCGAGTAGGGCATATTTGTATTTATTTGTCCAATCCATACTGTTTGAGTCTTCTGTAGAGTGTGCGGTCGCTGATGCCGAGCTCCATTGCCGCTTTCTTGCGGTTGCCGTTGTTGCGTTCCAGTGCTTTCTCGAGCATCTGCCTGCTCAGGTCGTTCAGGTTGAGGTTCTCCTGCTCGGGTGCCGGCTCCACGTATTCTTCAGCCTCGGCGTCTTCAGTTGTCGGGGCAATGGGTGCGGGCATCGACGTGATGGGTGCAGGCGTAGAGGTAGTGCCGATGATGGCGTGGCTGTTGTTGGACTGCACGTCGTCGAGCTGCTTTTTGAGCTGGCTCATTTCGCGGCGCATGTCGTTGACGTTGCCGCGCAGTTCGAAGAGAATTTTGTAGAGAATCTCGCGCTCGTTCTCGAACGAGTGGTCGCCCGAGGGGTTGATTACGGTGAGCTGCGTGCTCTCGCGGTCCTGCGGGATGAACTGTGCGAGCACCTGGGGCGTGATGGTGCGCTCCTTGCTGAGCACCGATATCTGCTCGGTGATGTTCTTCAGCTGTCGTACGTTGCCCGGCCATTTGTAGCGCATGAGCATCTGCTTAGCCTCTTCGGTGAGCACCACGCGGTCCATCCGGTACTTTTCGGCCATCTGCATGGCAAAGAGGCGGAAGAGCAGTACGATGTCTTCGCCGCGGTCGCGCAGAGGCGGCATCTGGATGGGAATGGAGTTCAGTCGGTAGTAGAGGTCTTCGCGGAAGCGTCCTTCGCTGATGGCCTGACGGATGTTGACGTTGGTGGCCGCCACGATGCGCACGTCGGTCTTCTTGATTTCCGTGCCGCCCACGGGGATGTATTCGCCCGTTTCGAGCACGCGCAGCAGTCGGGCCTGAGTGGCCAGCGGCAGTTCGCCCACCTCGTCGAGGAAGAGGGTACCTTTGTTGGCCACGCCGAAGTAGCCTGGCGAGTCGTTGACGGCACCTGTGTACGAGCCTTTGACGTGTCCGAAGAGTTCCGAGTCGATGGTGCCTTCGGGAATCGAGCCGCAGTTGATGGCGAAGTATTTCTCGCGGCGTCGTGGCGAGTTGTCGTGAATGACGCGCGGAATAATCTCCTTGCCCACGCCGCTTTCGCCGATGATGAGCACGCTCAAGTCGGTCGGCGCCACCTGCAAGGCGACGTCGAGCACATGGTTCAATGCCTCGCAGTTGCCCACGATATTGTACCTTTGCTTGATGTTTTGAAGCTCAGAACTCTTCATTTTGGCTGACAAAGTTACTCATTTTATTTAGAAAATTCAAGGAATTTCCGCAAAAAAACTGAATTTACTGCAATTTTGGCAGAAAAAGCAGGGTGTGAGGGCGAAAATCAGGCGTGTCGGTCGAGCTTGATGAGCAGAAGTCCGATGGCTGTCCAGATGAGTTCGCGCAGCCTGACGAGCAGGGCCACGAAGATGCCGGCCGAGGTGGTCATGCCCAGTCCGCTGACCGACATGAGGAATCCGCCTTCGCGTCCGCCCAGTTGCAGCGGCATGAAGAAGAGCATGTTGGCCACGAGCGAGGTGAAGGCCAGGATGAGGATGCACTGCACGAAGTTGGCCGAAGGCATGATGACGAGCAGGATGAAGAAGATTTCGAGGGCCGAGACGATGCGGCAGAGCAGCTCAAGCCCCACGGCCATGAGGAAGGTGCGCGGAGCCTGGTTGTGGAGCGTGGCCATCTGTCGGTCGATGCTGGCCAGTTGCTCTTGGTGCTGTTCGAAGAATCGGCGTGCCCATCGCTTCACCAGCGGGAAGCGTGTGAGCAGTTGCATGGCACTCACGGTGAATCCCTTCTTGTAGCCTTGCAGGAAGAAGAGGATGGCTGCAATGCAGAAGGCACTGACGGCCGCAATGAGCATGCCCATGAGCACGTTCATGGGCTGTGTGGCGATGTAGAGCACACACGACAGCAGCCAAAACCAGAAGTGCGAGAAGATGTGGGTCATGGTGTGCAGCAGCACGGTCGATGTGGCGTTGGCCGTGCCCAGCTTGGGCGAGAGCGCCATGATTTTATAAGGCTCGCCGCCCAGCAGTCCGCCTGGCGTGGCGTAGTTGAGTGCAAAGCCCGACACGGTGATGCGGTAGAGCCACATGTAGGCTCGGAGCGTTTGGCCTTTGGCTAAGGGCTGAGGCGACGTGCTGCGAATGATGAGCCACCAGGCGGTGGTGTTGAAGAAATAGAGGAAGAACCAGAGTGCGATGACGGCTAAAAACCAATAGCCTGCGCGGCTGACGCCAGCGCAGACTTCGGCATAGTCCATCTGAGTGGCCATGACCACGAGCATGGTCAGGCCGAGGAAGAAAAAGATGTTCTGGTATTTCTTCTTCACTCTTGTTCTTTTTCAGCAGTGGGTTCTTTTTTGTTCTGAGAGCGGAAGCGCACCTTCTCGCTGTCGTCGCGCTTCTCGTGATAGAGCTTGGGCAGCGGGTTCTGCAGCGGCTCGTCGTACTCAACCCGATGGCGCGCGATGTCGATAGCCGCAAAGATGGCCTGCAACATGGCATGTGGGTCGGCCGTGCCCTTGCCAGCCAGTTCGTAGCACGTGCCGTGGGCCGGAGCCGTATGCACGAGCGGCAGACCGGCCGAGAAGCGTATGCCCTCTTCGGCGGCAATGGTCTTGAAGGGCGTGAGGCCCTGGTCGTGGTACATGGCCAGCACGCCGTCGAAGCGGTAGTAGTCCTGAGCGCCGAAGAAGTCGTCGGCAGCGTAGGGACCGAAGGCCTGTATGCCCTGTTCTTCCAGTTCGGCAATGGCCGGCGCTATGATGTCGTGCTCTTCCTCGCCCAGTTGTCCGTCGTCGCCGGCATGGGGATTGAGTGCCAGCACGGCAATGCGCGGGTTGGCAATGCGCAGGTCGCGCAGCAGGCTCTGGTGGAAGAGTTTGGCTTTCTCCACGATTTTCTGTTTGGTAATCGACTCGGCAATGTCCTTGATGGCCAGGTTGTTGGTCACGAGGGCCACCCTGAGCTCTTCGGCCATGAGGATGCTCAGGCCTTGCTGCTGGGTGCCGAAGGCTTTCTCCAGATAGTGGGTGTGGTTGACGAAGCCCGGGATGCTGTTTTTGTTGACGGGGGCCGTTACGAGCACATCGAACAGTCCGGCCTGATAGTCGTCGATGGCGCGGTCGAGTGCCAGCTTGGCGGCCTGTCCAGCTTCCTCGGTAGGCAGCCCGAAGTCAATCTTCACCTCGTTGTCGAACACGGTGAGCAGGTTCAGCCGGCCCTCTCTGGCTTCAGTGGCCTGAGCAATGATGCTGAACTGCGTCTGCAGGTTGAGCGCTTTGCAGTGGTAGGCGGCCACCTTGGGCGAACCATAGATGATGGGTGTGCAAAGTTCGAGCATGGTGGGGTCTTCGAAGGCCTTCATGATGACTTCCAGACCGATACCGTTAGTGTCTCCTTGCGTGATGGCCACGCGTATCTTTTTGTCTTCCATTTGTTGTCTTATATATATATTAAATAGGTGTATGGGTGAGTTCTTCGTTTTGCTTAGCCGTCGAGAGCAGTCCGCAGGCGGCGTAGATGTCTTGTCCGCGGCTGGCTCTGATGGTGGTGAAGACGCCGTTGCGGGTCAGGAAGTCGCGCAGCTGCTCCATGCGCTGCTCGTCGGCTCCCGGCAGGTCGACGTCGGGAATCTCGTGGAAGCGTATCAGGTTGACGCGACACTCCAGTCCCTTGACCAGCTTGACAATCTCCCGTCCGTGGGCCAGCGAGTCGTTGAGTCCGCCGAAGCAGATGTACTCGAACGAGCAGCGGCGCTGGTGGGTGAAGTCGTACTGCTTCAGCAGTGCCACCGTTTCGGCTATGGGCATGGCTTTCTCAGCCGGCATCAGACTGAGTCGCTGCTCGTGCAGCGGCGAGTGGAGCGAGATGGCCACGTGGCAGTCGCTCTCGTCGAGGAATCGCTTCAGCTTGCCGCGCACGCCCACCGAACTGACGGTGATGCGCTTGGGGCTCCATGCGTAGCCGTCCTTGTCGGTCAGCAGTTGCGTGACCTTCAGCACGGCGTCGAGGTTGTCCATCGGTTCGCCCTGTCCCATGAAGACGATGTTGGTGAGCTGCTGTCGCTCGGGCAACGCATAGATTTGGTTGAGAATGTCGGCCGCCGTCAGTTGGCCGTGGAACCCCTGCTTGCCCGTCTGACAGAACAGACAGTTCATCTTGCAACCCACCTGGCACGACACGCACAGCGTGGCGCGGTCGTCGTCGGGTATGAAGACCGTCTCGACGAACTTCGAGGCCTGGGAGCTAAGGTCAGTGGTGCGCACGGGGAAGAGGTACTTGATGGTGCCGTCCTTGCTGCGCTGGCAGTCGATGGGCTTCATGGCGCCCACCTCGTAGTGCTGGCTCAGCAGTTCGCGGTTGGCTTTCGAGAGATTGGTCATCTCGTCGATGCTCTCCACATGGCGGTCGTAGAGCCAGCGGGCCATCTGACTGCCCGTGAAGGCCGGCATGCCCAACTGGCGCGCCACATCCTTCAGCTCGGCCGTGTTGAGGCCCATCAGCACTTTCTTTTCTTCGGCCATTGCTTATTTCTTCAGGGGATTTTCGTCGCTGACATACCACTCGGCGAAGGCACGCAGACCGTCGCGCAGCGAGGTGCTGGGCTTGAAGCCGTAGTCGCGCTCCAGTGCCGATGTGTCGGCATAGGTCACGGGCACGTCGCCTGGTTGCATGGGCACCAGCTTCTTGTGGGCCTCGAAGTCGTAGTCCTCGGGCAGCACGCCGGCGCGCACCAGTTCCTGCTGCAGGATGTCGACAAACGTGAGCAGGTTCTCGGGCGAGTTGTTGCCGATGTTGTAGACGTTATAGGGCGGCAGGGGCAGTCCGTCCTCGCCGTTCTTCTTCTCGGGTGCTCCCTGCATGATGCGCACCACGCCCTCGACGATGTCGTCCACGTAGGTGAAGTCGCGCTTGCAGTTGCCGAAGTTGAAAATCTGTATGGTTTCGCCCTTCACCAGCTTGTTGGTGAAGCCGAAGTAGGCCATGTCGGGACGTCCGGCCGGTCCGTAGACGGTGAAGAAGCGCAGGCCCGTAGAGGGTATGTTGTAGAGCTTCGAGTAGGCGTGGGCCAGCAGCTCGTTGCTCTTCTTCGTGGCGGCATAGAGCGACACGGGGTTGTCTACCTTGTCGTCGGTAGAGTAGGGCACCTTCTTGTTCGAGCCGTAGACGCTCGACGACGAGGCATAGACCAGATGCTCCACGCCCGTCTGTCCGTTGTCGTAGCTGTGGCGGCAGGCCTCCAGGATGTTGTAGAAGCCAATGAGGTTCGACTGTATGTAGGCGTCGGGGTTGGTGATGCTGTAGCGCACACCGGCCTGT
>CAMOTK010000078.1 GCA_946625715.1 uncultured Prevotella sp.
CATTGAAGTCTTAAGAAAATAGGTTTTAAGGCTCGACCTTGTTTTTACGAAATAAGCCGACAAAAAGGCTGAAAAAGAGGGCCGTTTTTGCTCGCCGACCATCAGTTGGCTGCAAAAATGGCCTTTTTTGTGCCCCTTCTTTTCTGGCTTTTTGGGGCCAAAAAGCCCACTTTCGGGCAACTTATCGATAAACCACCCCCCAACTCATCGATAAACTCGGCAAAAGTCATTGATGAGTCAGGGTGCAACTTATCGATAACTTAGCGTCTGATTTATCGATAAGTTTCGGAAAAGTCATCGATGTCTGGCGCATAAGTTGTCGATAAGCTTCGCATAAGTTATCGATAAGTTTCGGCTTGGTGCTGACTGGTTTTCGCCAAAAAACGCGCAACGAGCGGGCCAACTTATCGATAAGTTTCTGAAAACACAGGGGTTCTCATGAGAAAAATGTGGCTGAAAAAGTGATGAAAACATCCGTTTTCCGCCCCAAAGCACCCAAAAACTGCGCCAGATTTCAAGCGAAAGAAGGGCTGATTTTTGTGAAATATTAGAACAGCGGCGAGAACAGACGCACGAACGACTCCCACAGACGGGCCAGGAAGCTGGGCTTCATCAGGTGGGCCTGCTCGCTGAAGAGCACCGACTGGCGCTCGTCGTCGAGATACATGGCCTTCAGTTGCAGGGCCGTCGGGCGGTCGTAGATGAAGACGTTCGACTCGAAGTTGTTCTCAAACGAGCGCACGTCGATGTTGGTCGACCCGCAGGTGGCCACGGTGTCGTCGCACACCATCACCTTCGAGTGCAGGAAACCTGTCTGGTAGAGGCTTACCTGTATGCCAGCCTCAACTGCCTCGCGCAGATAGCTGTTCTGGGCCCACTCCACAAAGTGGGCATCGCCACTGGCGGGCACGAGGATGCGCACGTCGACACCACTGGCCACGGCCGTCTTCATGGCGAAGAACACCGGCTCGGTGGGCAGGAAGTAGGGCGTCTCGATGTAGACGTAGTCCTTGGCTCCCATGATGGTGCGCACGTAGCCCTGCATGATTTCCGGTGAAGGCGAGGCGGGGCTGCCGGTGACCACCTGCAGCAGTGCGCCCGGCGTGGTGGCCTGCGGGGCAGGGTAGTATTTCTTGTTGGTGATGAGTGTGCGGTCAACGAAGTACCAGTCTACCAGAAAAGCACGCTGAAGGGCATAGACGCCCGGTCCACTGATTTGCATCATCGTGTCGCGCCAGGGCTGTCGGTCGAGCCCTTTCACGTAGCGCATGGCAATGTTCATGCCGCCAATGAAGCCCGTCAGGCCGTCGATGACAATGATTTTGCGGTGGTTGCGGTAGTTGGCCTTGCTGGTGAACGAGGGGAAGCGCACAGGCAGGAAGGGCGCCACCTCGATGCCCTCTTCGCGCATCTGTTCGAAGAACTTGTTTTTCACGCTCCAGCAGCCCACGTCGTCGTAGATGACCTTCACCTCCACGCCCTGACGGGCCTTGGTGATGAGTGCGTCGCTGACGGTCTGCCCCAGTGGGTCGTCTTCGAAGATGTACATGTCGATGTGGATGTGGCTCTTGGCCTGACCGATGGCCGCCAGCAGGGCCGGGAAGAACTCGTAGCCGCTGGTGAACACGGTGAGCTGGTTGTCCTTGTAGGGCAGGGCGAAGTTTTGCGAGACGAAGAGGTCGATGAGCGCCTGGTGCTCTTTGGGTGCCATCAGGTCTTTCTGTTCTACGAACTCGAGCATCGAGCGCTTCGACAGCTCGTCGAGCGAGCGCTGGCTGATGAGCCGCTCCTTGCGGGTGTTGACGCCGAAGAACAGGTAGGCAATGATGCCTGCTATGGGTATGAACCAGATGATGAGTGCCCATGCCGTGGCCTTGGCCGGCTGCCTGTTGTCCATGACTACGTGGATGATGGCTGCAACGGCTATCATCTGGTAGAGCAGGAACAGTAGGTTGAAGAGGGTCATAGGCTGTTGGCTGTTGGCGGTTATTTGAATCCTGCAATCTTGTGCACCTGCAGGGAGAGGCGCCAGCGGGGATGGTCCTTGATGTAGCCGATGCAGGCTGCCTGGATGGCAGCGTTGCGTGTGGCATCGCCCGTGTCGCAGGGCTGCAGGTAGAAGAATGGCGTGGCGGCCGACTGGCCTTGCACCACGGCCTGCTCGGGAGCGGTATGCTCGTCGAACACGAGCTTGATTTCGTCGGGCACCTTGCCGGCCGAGCCGTCGGCGGCAGGCATCTCGTAGGGCAACTGTTTCGGCGACACCGTGAGCCAGTCGAGGTTCTTGGGTGCCGGACGCGTGCCGTTGCTCTCCATGGCCACCAGGAACCCGGCTTGGTGCAACTGGTCGACAAAGACTTCGTCGGCCTGCAGGGTAGGCTCGCCACCGGTGAGCACCACGAAGCGTGCGGGGTAGGCCGAAAGCGCTGCAATGATGTCGGCGGCGGTCATCTCGCGATAGTCGTTGAACTCCGTGTCGCAGAACGGACAGCGCAGGTTGCAGCCCGCAAAGCGCACAAACGATGCTGCGCGCCCCACGTTGTGGCCTTCGCCCTGCAGGGAGTAGAAGATGTCGTTAATCCTCATCATCGGCTACATACATGGCTACGTTGCCCTCGCTCTCCTGCACCTCGGCCTTGTAGCAGCAGGGAATCTGGTCTACACACCAGCGTGCAATGTTCTCTGCCGTGGGGTTGAAGGGCAGCACCTCGTTCAGGTTCTGGTGGTCGAGCACGCGCTTCACGCGCCGTTTCACCTCGGTGAAGTCAATCACCATGCCGTTATGGTCGAGCTCGCGTGAGCGGCAGTAGACGGTGATTTCCCAGTTGTGTCCGTGCAGTCGGGTGCACTTGCTTTCGTAGTCGAGGGTCAGATAGTGGCTGGCCGAAATTTCTATTTTCTTCTTAATGTAGTACACGTTCTTTACTTTAATAAATGTTCGTTAGTTAATCATGAGGTCGCTGCCCAGCTGTTTGGCCAGGGCGTTGCGTATGTTTTGCGTCTCGCTGTACTCCTGCATCAGGCTCATGATGCGCTCCATGTCGCCTGTGGCCTGGCGCATGGCCTGCTGAATGTCCTTCATGCGCTTCTCCACAATGTCGAGGCGGAAGTCCATGATGAGGTGCACCACGCGCTGGCGCAGGGCGTCGGTGCTCTGTTCCACCTTGAAGCGTCCGCCCAGCTGGTGGCGGTCAATGAGCAGTTGGGTGGCCAGATGGCTGATGTTGATGTCGGGGTGGTTGACGAAGTATTGGGCCGTCTTGAAGTTGGGGTCGTCCATGTGGGCCACGGCCTCGGTGCGTATCTGCTCGTAGAGCGGATTGCTGAAGAAGAGCTGGTCTTCCGACAGGTTGAAGTCAATGTACTGGGCCACGGTGAGACTGATGTGGCTGCCGTCGTCGGTCTCCACGTTGTCGTAGATGACTTGTTCGCCGTAGCGCACAATCTCGCGCACCAGCATGCGGGCCACGGCGTCTGACTGTTCCACCACGCTGTGCAGTCCGAAGGCTCCTTGTGCCCCGTCGTCCTGCTGCACGGGCGGTGCTGTGGTCACAGTAGGCTGTGGCACTTCAGCAGCAGGCTGCGTGGTCGCCTGTTGTCCATTCATCTGAGTGCTCTCTTGCCGACGCTCCTCGCGCTCGCGTTCCTTATTCTTCTCTTCAATGTTCTGCCGGATGTTGTTGTTGAGCGACTCAATGAGCGTCTGCTCCTTCATGCCGATGCGGCGCGACAGTTCGCTGATGTAGGTAGAGCGGAGAATGGGGTCGGGAATGACCGAGATGCTCTTCACAATGCTGCCTATGGCTTCCGAGCGCTTCACGGGGTCGGTGGCGTTCTCCACCGTCAGCTGGATTTTGAAGGTGATGAAGTCGGTCTGGTGCGCTTCGATGTACTGGCGCAGCTCGTCAGACGAGTGCTTTCTGGCAAACGAGTCGGGGTCGTCGCCGTCGGGCAAGAGCAGCACCTTGATGTTCATGCCCTCGGCCAGCAGCATGTCGGTGCCGCGCATGGCAGCGTGAATGCCGGCCTCGTCGCCATCGTAGAGCAGCGTGATGTTGCTCGTGAAGCGGTGGAGCATGCGTATCTGGTGGTTGGAAAGAGCCGTGCCGCTGTTGGCCACCACGTTCTCCACGCCTGCCTGGTGCATGGCAATGACGTCGGTGTAGCCCTCGACCATGAACACGCGGTCTTCCTTCACAATGGCGCGCTTGGCCTGAAAGATGCCGTAGAGCTCGCGCTCCTTGTGGTAGATGTCGCTCTCGGGCGAGTTGACATACTTCTGTGCCACGCCCTTGGTGCGCGAGTCGAGCACGCGACCGCCGAAAGCCACCACCTTACCACTGACGTTGAACCACGGAAATATGGCCCGGCCACGGTAGCGGTCGACGAGAACCCCCCTTCCGTCCCCCGAGGGGGAAACTTCAATGTCCCCCTCGGGGGACGGAAGGGGGGTCTTGGTCTGAGCTTGATTCTTTTCGTAGCATAGGCCCGTCTTCACCAGATATTCGGCCTTGTAGCCAGCCTTCATGGCTGCCTGAGCCATGGCGTCGCGCCGATTGAGCGAGAAGCCCAACTGGAACTTCTCGATAATGTCGTCGCGAATGCCTCGGCTACGAAAATACTGCTTGCCGATGGCCACGCCATCGGGGTCGTTGTTGAGAATGTCGTTGAAATATTTGGCGGCCCACTCGTTGACAATAAACATCGACTCGCGCTCGCCTTGCTCCTTGCGCTCCTCGTCGGTGAGCTCCTTTTCCACAATCTCTATGTGGTACTTCTTGGCCAGCCAGCGCAAGGCTTCGGGGTAGCTGATCTGCTCGTGCTCCATGAGGAAACCGGCAGGCGTGCCGCCCTTGCCGCACACGAAGCAGTGGCAGATGTTCTTGGACGGCGACACCATGAACGAGGGGTTGCGGTCGTCGTGGAAAGGGCACAAGCCCTTATAGTTGACACCGCTCTTGCGTAGTGTCACAAACTCGCTGACGACATCAACAATCTGTGCCGCATCGATAATCTTGTCAACTGTCGCTCTGTCTATCAATGAGCCTTCTACTCCTTGTTTTCTGCGTCTATAGCTTTGATTTTCTCACGTACGAGATTCATGTCGTCCTTCAGCTTCTGCACCTTGCGGTTCATTTCGTCGATGAGCGAATTGCCCTTCTTCGACGAGGCATTGAGGAAGCCAAGGTTGTTCTCGTACGTCTGTACTTCCTGCTTGATGGCCTCATACTGGCGCATCAGGCGTGCACGCTCGCTGTCGAGTGCTGCTTCGCCACGCTCGGCCACCTGCTTCAGGTTCTGCTTGAAGTTGTTCAGCCGGCGGCGGGCCACCGAGATGTTCAGTTCCTTATAGAGCTTGTCGAGCACGGCGTGGTACTCTTCGTAGATTTTGTCCTTCTCCTTGAAAGGCACATGGCCTATCTGCTGGTATTCGGCCACGAGCTCCTGCACCTTCTCCTGCAGTCCTTCGCCCTTCTCTTCGGCAATCTGCTTCAGGCGCTCAATGACGTCGCGCTTCTTGGCCAGGTTCTGATGCTCCTCGCTGCGCTGACCGGCACCGGCGGCATTGCGGGCCTCGAAGAACTTGTTGCAGGCGCCGAGGAACTCTTCCCACAGCTGGTCGCCCAGCTTCTTGGGCACCATGCCGATGGTCTTCCACTCCTTCTGCAGGTTGATGAGCTTGTCGCTGGTCGACTTCCATTCGGTAGAGTCTTGCAGGGCCTTGGCCTTTTCTATGAGTGCGCGCTTCTTGTCGGCGTTCTCCTTGAAGTTGTCCTTCAGTGTCTTGAAGTATTCGGACTTGCGGGTGAAGAAGTCGTCGCAGGCAGCGCGGAAGCGCTCGAAGATTTTGACGTTCATCTTCTGCGGAGCGAAACCAATGGTCTTCCACTCGGTCTGCACCTCGATGATTTCCTTGGTGTGGCGCTCCCAGTCGCTGCCGTTCTTGTTCTCCTCGGCAGCAATGGCCTCTACCTTCTCGCAGAGGGCCGTCTTCTTCTCCAGGTTCTCCTCTTCGCGGGCACGCAACGACTCGAAGTGCTGCTGGTGACGCTTGTTGATGACGGTCGAGGCGGCCTTGAAGCGTTGCCAGATTTCTTCACGCAACTCCTTGGCCACAGGACCCGTCTCGCGGTATTCCTGGTGCAGTTTCTGCAGCTGGTGGAAAGCGCTGATGACGTCTTCCTCGTCGGCCAGTCGTTCTGCGGCCTCGCAGAGCTTGGTCTTCAGTTCCAAGTTCTTCTTGAAGTCGTATTCGCGGGCTTCGCTGTTCAGCTTGAGCAGGTCGTAGAACTGTTCCACGTAGAGCTGATAGTTGCGCCACAGTTCGTTGGCGCGCTCGGCGGGCACGTTCTTGATTTCCTTCCACTCTTCCTGCAGAGCTTTGAATTCTTTATAGGATTTGTTGGCCTCTTCGGGCGAAGTGACCATGGCTTTGATTTTCTCGATAATCTCGAGTTTGCGCTTCAGATTGTTCTCTTTCTCGGCTTCCTGCTCGCGGAAGAGCTGCTGGCGACGCTCCTTGATGACGCCCATCTCGGCCTTGAAGGCTTCTTCCTGTTCGTCGGGACGAATCTGGTAGGCTTCGGGGTCGCCACCACCATCGATATAGGCCCTGAGCTGTGCTTCGCGCTCGGCAATATGAAGCTTATAGAATGCCGTCTTCAGATATTCCACCTCGTCTTTTTGCGGTACTTCCTCGCCGTGTGCTATCTCTTTCACGCGGTCGAGCACCTCTTTCTTCGACGTGTAAACCTTGCGCTCTTCCTGTACGTCCTGTACTTCTTGTACATCCTGTACCTCGGCTGGCGTTTCTGTCACTTCAGGTGCTACTTCAGCCACCTGCTGTTCTTCTGCTTTTCCCTGCATGAGGGCATTCTCTTGAGAGTCCATCATTTAACTGTTTTAAGTTATTGACTTGTAATAAACACAAAATTAGGCCTCAAAATTACGTAAAAATTTCGGATTGGCCTAATTTTTGTGCGTTTTTTTTGTTGTTTGGGTGGTTTTTGGCTTTAAACCAGCCGTTTGTGGCGGAAGAAAAGCCATGCTGCCGCGCTCACACCTACCGACAGGAAAAGGGCCATGATGAAGCCCCAGGGCTTCGACTCCATGCCGTTGATGAGGTTCATGCCAAAGAGTGAGGCAATGAGTGTGGGGAACATCATGATAATGGTGACGCTGGTGAGCGTACGCATCACGGTGTTCATGTTGTTGTTGATGATGCTTGAGTAGGTGTCCATGGTCGACTCCAGAATGTCGGAGTAGATGGCGGTGGTTTCGCGGGCCTGTGTCATCTCGATGTTCACGTCCTCAATCAGGTCGGCATCGAGCTCGTCAATCTGCAGTTTGAACTTCAGTTTCGAGAGTAGCGTCTCGTTGCCGCGGATAGAGGTCTGGAAGTAGGTGAGCGAGTCTTGCAGGCGCGACAGACCGATGAGGCTCTCGTTGTTCACTTCGCGGTCCAGGTTGCGCTTGGCCTTGTCGATGAGCGAGTTGATTTGCTTCAGTCGTTTCAGATACCACACGGCCGAAGAGAGGAAGAGTCGGAAAATCATGTCGACATAGTCGGTGAAACCTTCGCCGCGCTTCTGCTGGAAGGAGACAAAGTCAATCATCATGTTTGTCTCGTAGTAGCACACGGTGATGGTGACGTCGCGTTTGTGGATGATGCCTAAGGGCACTGTGGTGTAGGGTGTGCGTGAACGTATCTCTTTGACATAGGGGATACGCAGGATGATGAGCATCCAGCCGTCGTCGTACTCATAGCGTGCTCGCTCGTCGGTATCGCTGATGTCGCTCATGAAATAGTCGGGTATGTTGAACTGCTCTTCCAGCATGCGCTGGTCGTCCTCTGTGGGACAGGTCATCTGAATCCAGCAGTTAGGCTGCCACTCGTTGAGTTGGGACAGACTGCCATTAGTGTTCCAATAGGTCTTCATTGTTTGCTAATCCTTTGAATGGTTGGTTTTGCTGTTAGCTGCAGGCTCTTGGCTCTCAGCCAATAGCCTGTTGGCAAGGGGATTAGCAGCCTTGCCACCAACTCCCTCGGCCTAATAATTTGAAGTTTCCGCCGGGTAATCGTCCATGTTGTTGAATGTTTAATGGGTTATTTTCGGCTGCAAAGGTAAGAAAAAAAACTGAATTGTCAAGCGAAAGAGGCCGAAAAAATGACATTCTAAAAAAAAGTGGCCGAACCTTGGCAGTTCCGTCACTTTTTTGTACCTTTGCGCCCAAGAAACTAAAACAATGCTATGGTATATAAGTATGACTTCCTCATTATAGGTGCCGGCGTGGCCGGTATGAGTTATGCCCTGAAGGTGGCAAGAGCCAAGAAAGGGCGCGTGTGTCTCATCTGTAAAACCAGCCTCGACGAGGCCAACACGTCGTTTGCACAAGGCGGTGTGGCGTCGGTCACCAACCTGGCCGTCGACAACTTTGAAAAACATATAGAAGACACGATGATTGCCGGCGACTACATCAGCGACAGGCAAGCCGTGGAGCAGGTGGTGAGAAAGGCGCCTGAGCAGATTCGCGAACTGGTGGAGTGGGGCGTCAACTTCGACAAGAAGGACGACGGCACGTTCGACC
>CAMOTK010000079.1 GCA_946625715.1 uncultured Prevotella sp.
CTCGCCAGGCTCATAACCTGGAGGTCGCACGTTCGAATCCTGCCTCCGCAACTATCAGAAGCCCGAAGTCTTTCGACTCGGGCTTCTTTCGTTTTGCTGCGGCAAGACGCTTTGCGTGCTCCCGGTATGATTAGTATTGTTCCTGCCCCTGCAAGAAGACTTTGCGAATGAGGGGCGTGGTGTAGGCATAGGGCAGGAACTCCAGACTGCTGATGGGCTCGGTGATGAAGAAATTGGCCACCTTGCCGCGGGCAATAGAACCGTAGTCACTGCTCAAGCCCATGGCTGCCGCCGAATTGAGCGTGGCCGCATTGAGGGCTTCGGCTGGCAACAGGCGCATCTTGATGCAGGCCAACGACACCACAAACTTCATGTCGCCCGAGGGCGTAGAGCCGGGATTATAGTCGCTGGCCACAGCCACAGGCAGACCTGCCGCTATCATTTTTCTGGCTGGCGCAAAGGGCATGTTCAGGAAGAACGAAGTGCCAGGCAGGGCCGTAGGCATTGTTTGCGTGCCGCGCAAACGTTCAATGTCGCGGTCGGTCATGCTCTCCAGATGGTCGACACTCAGTGCACCATACTTCACAGCCACTTCCACACCACCAGAGTCGGCCAGTTCCTGACCGTGAATCTTGCCTTTCATGCCGTACTTGGCTCCTGCCTCAAGCATGCGGGCGGTTTCCTCGGGCGTGAAAAAGCCTTCGTCGCAGAACACATCGATGAAGTCGGCCAGACCTTGTCGACCTACCTCGGGAATCATGTCGTTCACCACATGGTCGACATAGTCGGCCTGACGGCCTGTATAGGCGCGCCCAACGGCATGGGCACCCAAGAAGGTCGACACCACCTTCAGCGGAGTGGTCGCCTTGATGCGCTGGATGACACGCAGCATCTTCAGTTCATCGGCCAGATTGAGGCCGTAGCCACTCTTGATCTCCACAGCACCGGTGCCCTTCCGCACGATCTCATGGATGCGCTGCATGGCCTGCTGGTAGAGCGCGTCCTCGCTCATGTCGTGCAGGCGGTCGGCAGAATTGAGGATGCCCCCACCCCGCCGCGCAATCTCGGCATAGCTCAGTCCGCGTATCTTGTCGACAAACTCGCCCTCGCGACTGCCGGCATAGACCAGATGGGTGTGGCTGTCGCAGAACGATGGCAGCACCGTGCCGCCCTCGGCATCTGTCACTTGGGCATCGACCGCAGGCGCACTGCCCGTGCCCCAGTCCGTGAAGCGGCCGTCTTCTATGAGCAGCCAGGCGTCGTGCAGCTGTTCCAACTGGCTCATCTCCTCGCCGCAGAGGCGACTTTTCCCGTGGCTGTCTACCACGAGTGTTCCGATGTTCTTAATCAGTAAGCGTTGGTCTTTCATCATGTTATTTAAGGTAAAGGTGTGTTCTGAATTATTGGTCGGGGTTCTCCACAAAGCCCTGATATTCGGGCACCAGGGCCGACATGACCGAGTCGTAGCTCTGGCGCAGGGTGGCGTCGACATTCTGAGGTCCGGTGCCGATGGGATAGATGGGCTGGTGAATGGTGAGACACAGAGGATGCCACGTCACGAAGTTGAAACCGCGCTGACGCGACAGCACATCGAACGAGCCGTTGATGGTCAGGGGCACCACAGGCAACTGCAGCTCGTCGGCCAAAGCAAACGCGCCCTTGCGGAAGTGGGCCATGTGACCGGTAAAGGTGCGGGCACCTTCGGGAAACACGGTGACGCTGTAGCCTTCTTTCAGTATCTCGCGGGCATCGTCGTAGGTCTTCTTTATCTTGCTGGGGCCGCGCTTGTCGACGAATATCTGGTGCGACTTCTCGCAGGCCCACCCCACGAAGGGGATGCTGCGCAGCTGGCGCTTCATCATCCACTTGAAGTTACGGCCTAAGTATCCGTAGATGAGGAAGATGTCGAAGGCACCTTGGTGGTTCGAGACAAACACGTAGCTCTGGCCGTGCTCCAGATTCTCGCGGCCCTCGACCTTGACGGGCAGGAACAGGAGCCAACAGATGACGCGCGACCACCACCGTCCGGGATAGTAACCCCAGAAGTGGCCGTTGCCTATGCTGCAGCCAACAATGACGGTCAGAGCCGTAATCAGTGTGGCCAACAGGCCCAAGGGCAGGGCCACGCAAAGTTGATAGAGGCGATAAAGGTATTTCATGATGTTTTCTTTTTAAGGGTAATGACAACAATCTCTCCGGGCATGCCGAAACGGAAGGGCACCAACCCACCAAGGCCGGTGCTGACATACAGGGCACGGGCACCGTCATAGAGCATGCCGCCCCACTCTTTCTTGAAGAGCGACATGGGCGCCCAACCGAACAGTGAAAACTGTGCGCCATGGGTGTGACCGCTCAACGTCAGCTGGGCTGTGCTTTCGGGGAGTATCTTGCGACGCCACGACGAGGGGTCGTGCTCGAGCATGACGATAAAGGGCGACTTGTCCCAGTCGACATCCTTGCCGCTGAGGGTCTGCTTCACATGGCCTAACTGGGGGAAACGGCCTTCGCCATCGTTCTCCATGCCGGCCACGACAATCTGGTCTTTGCCGCGCGTCACCACGCGATGCTCGTTCATGAGGAGCGTCCATCCCATCTGGCGCTCGAGCGACTGGGTTTCCCGGCAGTTGGCCACCTTCTCCACAGCATCGTCGCCGCCAATGTATTCGGCATAGTCGTGGTTGCCCAAGACGGAGAACACGCCGTCCTTGGCCTTCAGCGTAGCCAGCAGGTCGCGAAAGGGATAGAGCTCTTGCGGACGCGCATTCTGCAGGTCGCCGGTGAAGACAATCATGTCGGCATGCTGGGCGTTGATGCTGTCGACAGCGCGCTCGAGTATCTCGCGCCGCTGGTCGGTCAGTGTGCCCACATGGGCATCGCTGAAGTGCACAATGCGGTAGCCGTCGAAGGCGGCGGGCAGGTCTTCACTTGCGTAGCTGACGTGCTTCACCGTGAACTGATAGAAGCCCACGAACGAGCCGTAGAAAAGCAGGAACCACACCAGCAACACGCCCACAAGGCCCACCAACACGCCGTAGTTGTAGCGCTTCTTGAACACTTTGCAGTAGTAGTGACCGCAAAGGGCACAGATGCTGAACACGGCCTTGGGCACTACCAACAGGCCCATGAGGAAGAGGAACACGTTGAGCTCACTCATGTCCTGCGGCACGAAGTCGGGGGCCACGGCCAACTTGACGGTGTAGCCCACCATAAACAGGGCCGGCAGCCACCAGAGCAGACGCTTCCACCAGCGCAGGCGATACAGATAGCGCCAGTCGATATACATATCGGCCAGAAGAATCACAAAAAGGTAAAGCAGTATCTGACGAGCTATCATGGTCTATCGGAATTTGACGGGCTGACCCTGCGAGGCAGTGTCTACGCGCCCATGATTATATATAAGGTGGCCGTTGCAGAAGGTTTGCTCCACGCGCCACTGGTAGGTGTGACCTTCCATTGGGCTCCAGCCGCACTTGCTCTCAATGAGTGCCGGCGTCACCGTCCACGGACTATTGGGCCGCACCACCACCAGGTCGGCCTGGTAGCCTTGGCGGATGAAACCGCGACGGCTGACTTCAAACAGCCGGGCTGGCTGGTGGGCCATGAGCGCTACAAGGCGCTCGATGGACAGCACGCCCTCGTCGACCAGTTCGAGCATCGTGACGAGCGAGAACTGCAGCATGGGCATGCCTGAGGCAGCGCGTGCGCAACCACCTTGTTTCTGCGCAAGCAGATGGGGCGCATGGTCGGTGCCGACCACAGTGATGCGCCCATCGGTGAGTCCCTGTCGCAGGGCCTCGCGGTCGCGAAGGGTCTTGATGGCAGGGTTGACCTTGATTTTTGCGCCCAACCGCTCGTAGTCTTCAAGCGAGAAGTACAGATGGCCCACAGTGGCCTCGGCCGTAATCTGCTGATGGTCAGCGCTGGCCATCATGGCTAACTCTGCCGCCGTGGTAATATGGGCGATATGCAGACGGGCATCATGGCGCTGAGCCAGCTCGATGGCTTTCCTGGTAGAAGCCACGCAGGCTTCCTCACTGCGTATCAAGGGGTGCAGCCTCACCTCGGGGTCTTCGCCATAGCGGGCCTTGAACGATGCCATATTCTGGTTGATGATGGCGGTGTCTTCACAATGGACCATGATGGGCAACGGGCCGGCAGCACCAAAGATGCGGTCGAGGGCCTCATCGCGGTCGACGAGCATATTGCCTGTCGACGAGCCCATGAAGAGCTTGATGCCTGGCACGCGATGCCGGTCGAGAGCCGACAGCAGATGGGCATTGTCGTTGGTGGCGCCGAAGAAGAAGGCGTAGTTCACGTGACTGCTCTTGGCAGCACGGCTGTACTTGTCGTCGAGGGCCTCGAGGGTGGTGGTCTGCGGCACGGTGTTGGGCATGTCGAAAAAGGTGGTCACGCCACCTGCCGCTGCCGCACGGCTCTCACTCTCCATGTCGGCCTTCTCGGTCAGCCCGGGCTCGCGGAAGTGCACATGGTCGTCGATGATGCCTGGCAAAACGTATGCGCCCGAAGCATCTACCACTTGGTCGGCAGATACTTCGGGCGCATGGTCGGCCAGAATGTCGGCTATCGTTTCGTCTTCAATGACAATGGTGCCTTTGAAGACGCGGTTCTCGTTGACAATCGTCCCACCTTTAATCAGTGTTCTCATTTGCCGTTCAGAATGTTTTGGATGGTTGAGTCGGCCGGCTCGCCAACAGGCTCGGGGTCGGTCAGGCCCTGCTGTTCTTTCTGAATATCGGTGGCCGTACGGTAGAACGCACTCACGTAGGCGTTGTTCTTAAACGTGTCGGTGGCCTTGCTCATGATTTCTTCCACCTGCGGGGTGAGCATCGGATAAGGCATGCCCGAGGTCATAATCATGAACACGCCGGGGCCCAGCACGTTGTCGAAGTTGTCGATGATGAAATGGGTGACCAGACTGTCCTCGCGATGGGCAATGATGGCAGCCTCGCGCGAGAGCTGCTCGTTGATGATGTTCTCGTCAATGCCGTCGAGCATCATCTGACTCTGCCGGTGCGAGAGGTCCGAGAGCTGGTTGTCCAGCTGGTTGTGCAGGTCGATGAACTGATAGAGCTCGTCGTTCAGCGGCGTGCCGCTCACCTTCTGCGAGGCACCGTCGATGCGCACCTCTATCTCGCCCTCTTCAAGCACCAGGGGCATGATGCTCTCGTCGCCCATGAAGAGGCTGACAAAACTTACGCTGTCGAGCGTGCCCGAGAACTTGAACTTGCCGTGAATCACGTCGCAAGAGTCCAGATTCTGCAGTTCCTGTTCCTGCACGGCCTTCAGATAGAGCTTGCTGCCATCGAGCGACGACACCGAAGTGGAGCCCTGAATGTTATAAGACTGGGCACAGGAAGCAAGGGTTGCTACGACCATCAATGCGTAAAAGATTCTGTTCATATAACGAGGTGTTTGTTTCATAAAGTCGTTTGTTGCGCTGACAAATGTACAACGATATATTGAACTACGAAAAAAAATTTGCGCAATTTAAAACTATTGCGCAAACTTTTAGCGTTTTTTTGCCTCTTTTTCCATTTCATTGCTAATTCGATGGGTGGTATAGAGCTGCAAAATGGCTGCAATGAGCAGGGTGACTACCCACTTGTTGTAAACATATTGCAGGTAGGTGATTTGGTCAAGACCCAGCGGATTGCCACGCATGGCAAACATCAGGAAGGCCGACACGAGGAAGAGCACATCGCTCAACAGCATGATGCGGCGCAACCGGCGGATGGTGATGCTCGGACCTTCATAGCGCTGCAGCATTTGCATGGTTGAGAAACACAAGGCGCCGATTGCAAAAACGTAGGGAGCGTAGTCCCAAAACAAAAGATGGGAACCGGCACCTACCACCATCATAATGGCCCCAAACAGGTAGATGGCCGTCTGCACATTATTCAGCTCTCTCATCGTCGTCCATGTTTTCTACGGGTTCCTGACGCTGGGGCACGCGCTCATCGTCGCTGAGCACAAAGATGTCCTCATCGTCGCACTTCATGAAATAGCGCTCACGGGCAATCTTCTCAATGGCCTTCGGATTGCTGTTCAGCTCGCGTATGCGGGCCTTGTCGTGGTTATAGCTCTGGGTGTAGTGGTCTATCTCTTCCTGCAGTTCACTGATGCGCTGCTTGTTCTTCAGGTGGTTCCACACACTGTTCTCGTCGATGAACCCGATGACGAGCACACCGACGGCCAGCACCACCACGTACTTCATGTACCAGATGCGCTTCACGCGGTAATACAGCAGCTTGGCCTGCTTCACCACCTTTTTATTTTTAATCTCCATTTTCATCAATTCTCAATTCTCAATTCTGAATTCTCAATTCCCAATTCTCAATTCTCAATTTTCAATTCTCAATTCCCAATTCACGCCAGTACCAAGTCGAAAGCATCGCGCAGCTCCTGCACGGCTTTGTTCTCCTTGACCAGCTCCTCAAACTGCTCGCGACGCGAGAGAATCTTCACCGGCTCCTGATGCTCGTCGACAAGGATGCTCACGGTAATCGACCCATTGCGCAGGTCGCGCTTCAGCGTGTTCACAATGCTGCCCTTTATCTGCTCCAGCTCTTCTTTGATAATGGTGTTGGGCACCACCACCTCGACAGCCGGAAAGGCCACAATCTGCGGATTCATATTCTTCATGCGCGTGGCAATGCCACTGTACTTCTGCGGCATGCGGTTGCACATAGCCAGCCATTGGTTTTCCAGCTCTTCCTGACTGAACGGCCGGTCGGCCTCGGCCTTCTCTTGCGGAGCATCGCCGCCAGTGAGCACTGCTGCCTGCGGCTTCGACATCTGGCTCAGCCGCGTCCACGACATGCTCAGCGAACCGATTCTGGCTGTTCGCGCCGACGCATGTGCCCCTTCGGGCCGAGCGGGCTGCGGGCGATTGGCTGCGGGCGATTGGCTCTGAGCCGTGGGCTGCGGACCTTGGGCTGTGGGCTGATGCGTCTGCTCAGTCTGGGCCACCTGCGGAGCCACTTGTTTCGACTGAGTCTGCTGCATCAGTTGCTTAAACAGGGATTTCAATCTTCTGGGCTTACGCCCACTGGCAGGCCCCTCGTCGGGCTGGGTAATCTGGGCCACCTCGATGAGCGTCAGCTCCACCAGCAGGCGCTTGTTGCTCGACTGCCGGTAGTTGATGTCGCACTGGTTCATCACCTGCAACGCCTTGTAGAGGAAGGGTGTGGGCGTCTGCTGGGCCTGCTTCTGGTAGCGTTCGCGCTGCTCGTCGCTCACTTCCAGCAGGGGCAGCGTCTGGGCGTCCTTGGCCATCAGCACATTGCGCACGTGGCGGGCGAGTCCCTGAATGAGCAGACCGCCGTCGAACCCTTTGTTGAGTATCGTGTTCAGCAGCACCATGATGTCGCTCACCTTGTTGTTCAGCGCCAGCTCTACAATCCGGAAGTAGTGGTCGGCGTCGAGCACGTTCAGGTCTTCAATCACCTTCTGGTAGGTGATGTTGCCCTGACAGAACGAAGCGGCCTGGTCGAAGATGCTCAGCGCATCGCGCATGCCACCGTCGGCCTTCTCGGCAATCACGGCCAGCGCCTCTTTCTCGTAGCTGATGCCTTCCTTCTTGGCCACCTGCTCCAGATGGGCCACGGTGTTCTTCACCGTCATGCGCTCGAAGTCGTAAATCTGACAGCGGCTCAGGATGGTGGGCAGAATCTTGTGCTTCTCGGTTGTGGCCAGGATGAAGATGACGTGTGCGGGCGGCTCTTCCAGGGTCTTGAGGAAAGCGTTGAAGGCTGATGACGAGAGCATGTGCACCTCGTCGATGATAAACACCTTGTACTTCCCCACCTGCGGCGGTATGCGCGTCTGCTCCATGAGCGTCTTGATGTGCTCCACGGAGTTGTTCGAGGCGGCGTCGAGCTCAAAGATGTTCAGCGAGCGCTGCTCGTTGAACGACTGGCACGACTCGCACGCGTTGCAAGCCTCGCCCTCGGCAGTGGGATTCTGACAGTTGATGGCCTTGGCGAAAATACGGGCGCAGGTGGTCTTGCCCACACCGCGCGGACCGCAGAACAGGTAGGCATGGGCCAACTTGCCGGTCTTCACCGCGTTCTTCAGCGTAGTGGTCAGGGCGGCCTGCCCCACTACCGTGTCGAACGTCATGGGCCTGTATTTTCGGGCTGATACGATATATTCTTCCATAAGATTGTTCGATTTAATGTGCAAAGATAATAAAAAGGAACGAAAAGCATGGCTTCCCGCTCCTTTTTATAATTTTTTAATTTTCTGTTTTCTTAAATCAGCGTCATACCCATCGCCTTGCAGGCACTGCGCATGTCGTCGGGCCAGATGCTGGCCTGAATCTCGCCGATATGACCTTTGTGCAACAGCACCATACACAGACGGCTTTGGCCGATACCGCCGCCTATGCTCAGCGGCAACTTGTCGCCTAACAACTGCTGGTGGAAATAGAGCTGCTCGCGCTGCTCCTGATGTTCCAACTTCAGCTGGCACAGCAGCGAGGTCTTGTCTACACGGATGCCCATCGACGAGAGCTCAAACGAACGGCCCAGCACGGGATACCAAATCAGGATAT
>CAMOTK010000080.1 GCA_946625715.1 uncultured Prevotella sp.
GCAGTGGTCTACCTGTATACGCTGACGCTGTTTTAAATGAGAAATGAGGAATGAGGAATGAGAAATTAAAATGAAGGAATGAAGGAATGAGACAATAAAAAAACTGGCATATCGCTATGCCAGTTTTTTTGTTGAGATTTCAATTTCAATTAGTCAATCTCCTCGTCAGCCTCGTAGCCACCCAGACGACGGATTTCGTTCTTCAGCATGGTGTACTGCTGATACAGGTGGTTGACGGCCTCTTCGCCCTTGGTGTAGTCGTGCATCGGGCTCTTGAGGAAGAAGCTGAGGAAGCGCTGTGTGCCATACAGACCGGCGCGGGCAGCGAGGTCGCTGAGCAGGCAGAGGTCGAGGCATACAGGAGCAGCGAGGATAGAGTCGCGGCAGAGGAAGTTAATCTTAATCTGCATGGGATAGCCCATCCATCCGAAGATGTCGATGTTGTCCCACGACTCCTTATTGTCGTTGCGGGGAGGATAGTAGTTGATACGCACCTTGTGATAGTAGTCGGTGTAGAGTTCGGGCTGAGTCTCGGCCTTGAGGATGGTCTCCAGCGTAGAGAGCTTCGACACTTCCTTGGTGTGGAAGTTGGCAGGCTCGTCGAGCACCAGACCGTCGCGGTTGCCGAGGATGTTGGTAGAGAACCAGCCGTTCAGACCCAGGCAGCGTGTGCCGATAATCGGAGCGAAGCCCGACTTCACGAGCGTCTGACCAGTCTTGAAGTCCTTACCGCAGATAGGCATATGCGTCTTCTCAGCCATCTCCCACATAGCGGGGATGTCGACAGTGGTGTTAGGAGCACCCATGATGAAGGGAGCACCCTCGGCCAGAGCAGCATAGGCATAGCACATAGAAGGAGCCACATGCTCGCGGTCGTCGGCCTTCATGGCAGCCTCGAGGTCGCTCAGATGATAGTGGAACTTCTCGTCGACGGGCAGATAGATTTCGGTAGAGGCAGCCCAGAGCACCACGATGCGGCTGCAGCCGTTCTGCTGCTTGAAGTTGCGGATGTCCTCGCGCAGCGCCTCAACCATTTCCCAACGGGTCTTGCAGTCCTTCACGTTGTCGCCGTCCAGACGCTTGGCATAGTTCTTGTCGAAAGCGGCCTTCATGGGCACAATCTTCTCCAGCTCGTCGCGTACAGGCTCGATGTCCTTCGGCTTCAGCACCTCGGCATACATAGCAGACTGATAGGCATTCTGAGGATAAACGTCCCAGCAGCCGAACACGATGTCGCTCAGTTTGGCCATGGGCACAATCTCATTGTACTTCAGGTACTTCTTGTCGGCACCTTTGCCCACACGGATTTTGTCCATCTGAGTCATCGAACCAACGGGCTTTCCAAGACCCTTGCGCGTCATTAAAACACCAGTCATAAACGTTGTGGCAACGGCACCGTTACCAACTACCATGATACCTAACTTACCCTCTGCGGGTTTCACGTTTGTTTTTTCCATTTTTTTAGATTTTTTAGTTGCAATATGTTCTTTTTGTTTTGTTTTAGAATGTCGTTCTTATCATGAATCGAATACCCCACTTATTGGCCGTAGGCAGATTGTTGTAGGAGAGTCGACGTATATATTCAACGTGCACAAGCTTGAAAATATTGTGGATACCCACGCCAACTTCCCAATACGGCAACTTGCCGTCCATGATATGGCAGCCTTCGGGGAAGTCCATCAGGATGCCGCTGGAGGTATTGACGTTGGGATTGTTCTTGTCGGAGAGCCTGCCCCACAGACAGCGTGCCACCAGCCATTCGCGCCACTTCAGCTTTTTGAGCAGCGGGATGCGGTTGAAGAGCTTGCCGTTGAGGTCCCAGTCAATCATGATGGACATGTAGCGGTCGTTGAGGAACTCCATGTTGTTGATGAGGTTGAAGGTCTGGTCTTCCATGATGTAGCCCAGGTTGGCCACCGGCATGATGAGCAGCGGATAGGGCACCTCGTTCCACTGGGCACCGGCTTTGATGCGAACGTCTATCTTACCACAGCTCATGGGCATCCAGAAGCGCTTGTAGACTTCGGCCTCGGTGAAGTTGTACTTGTACTGGCCCCCGAGGAAACCGTTGAAGCCCATGGTGTGCTGCAGGCGGAACACGGGTGCATCGAGGTTCAGCGGCCAGCGGTGCTGCTTGGTGTTGATGAACGTTTCGCCCGGAGCAAAGCGTATGCCGACGGTGGCTTCCGTATAGCGTATGGACGAAAGGTTGGTGCCGGCAGGGTCGGCCACGCGATGGAAGCCGATGTTGCCAATGGGCTGCACCTTCTCGGTCTTGGCATCGGCAAAGAGCTTCAGTCCCCACTCCTGCTCATAGTCGAAGGCTATCTGCTGGCGGTTGTAGAGGAACATCTTGTCGATTTTCGTCACCTTGAACGACGTGAACATGTTGTCCTTGTCGGTCTGAATGAACTTGTCGCTGGGCAGGGCCACGTCGCGCATCGACGTGAAGGTGATGGCCTGACGGGGGAACTCGCGCGGCAGGTAGCCAGGGCGGTTGAACGTATAGGTCAGGTTGCCCTCGTAGTAGGTCTGCTTCGACTTGAGGCCTCTGGCCAAGTAGCCTTTCAGGAAGATGTGCGGATGGAAGTTGGCCGTGGTCTGAGCACTGGCACGCAGGCGCACCTTGTCGTAGAAGTTCTGCGAGATGATGGTGTTCACCGGGCCGATGTCGACCTTGCTGGGATGGTCTTTCGAGCCCGTCTCTACGAAGTTCTCGATGAGTGCTTTCAGGCCAAAGATAATGTATTTCATGCCCTTCATCTCCTGCAGATGCTTGATGAGGGCATCGATGCTGCTTTCGCTCTTCGTGAGCTCCACCTGTCGGTATTTGTTCCAGAAGTCGTCGTTCTGCATTTCGGCATAGGCGTCCTTCAGCACAGGCTTCTTGCCGCGGAAGAGCGCGTTGGGCAGTTCGTCGAAGGCGAAGTCGGTGCGGCGTGTGGTTCTCACCACAAGGAACCTCGAGAGCAGTTTGTTGGCATAGAGCTCGGCCACCATGTCGTCGGTGGTGAGCAGCCATTCGCCGTTCTCCTGCTTCTCGAACTCCTGCAAGCACTGCAGGTTCTCCACCCAGTTGACGTCGCTCGACTTGGGAATGGTCAGTTCGCAGCGCTTCACCTGGTAGCTTGAGTCGGCCACGATGTAGAGCTGTCCTCGGAATCCGAAGTCTTGCTGGTTGTTGGGCACGAAGTCGAGATGTATGCACTTGTCATTGCCCACAAAGAGCGTATCGGTGATGTAGAAGCGATAGAAGGCAATGGCTTCCTTTCCGATAGGACTGGGGAAAGGATATTGGAACATGCGCACCTGGTCGTCGTAGATATCAATGTCCTGGAACACCTCGTGGAGCACATTGTTGAGGATGTCGCCCGTCTGGAAGAGGTCGTTGACGCCTGTCGACTGCTGGCCCTTGATGATGTCTTTCTCGGCATGCGGGTTTTTGCGATAGATTTTCTGCGTCACCGTCTCGTCGACCGAAAGCGGCAGTATGAGTTTGTCGTTGTAGGAGCACAGCTCCACCTGGTCGAGCAGCCACGGATGCTTCTTGAACATGCCGGTTTCCAGTTTGGCCGGCGTCAGGTCGTTCAGTCCGAAGGTAATCTTCTGATAATTATTATATTGGTAGAAGTCGTGGTTTTTCAGGTTGGTGCGCTTCTTGGCGGCAATCACCTTTCGCATCAGTTCCACAGCCGGATTGTTCTTTCGGCTGTACTTGCCCGAGCGCTTAGAGTTGACAATCACCTCTTTCAGCTGGCGGTTGTCGGGTTTCAGGCGAATGACGAGATGCTTGGGTGTTGAGGAGTTGATGTTGATGACCTGTGAAATGTAGCCTACCGAACTGACGGTGAGTCGCCAGCCGTTGTGACGGTCGACCACAAATTTGCCTTCGCCGTTGCTCGACACGGCCAGCTTGTTTCCACGATATACAACACTAGCATAGGGGATGGGACCGCCGTCGGTCGCATCTACCACCTCACCTGTAATCTGTGCTTGAACAGCCACAGCCATTAAGGCGAGGAGTAACAATATGCTATAAACTCGTTTCAACTTTTCTTAAAATTGGCTGCAAATTTAATCAATAAGTCCGAGAAAACGCCCTTTTAGAGAAAACTTTTTGCGATTTTATATTTTTTTATGCCATAATTAGCGATATTTAGAATAAAAAGGGGTACTTTTGCAGGCGTTATGAGCAAACCTTCTTTACTTCCCGTGGTCATCGGGACCGGTTTTGGGGCAGGATTTTGGCCTTGGGGTCCAGGCACGGCAGGTGCCGTTCTGGCCACGGCCATTTGGTTTCTGCTGTCGGCATGCCTCGATTGGATGCAGTTGCTGGCCGTTGTCACCCTGCTCATCTTAGTGTTCACCTATTTAGGCACGTGGGCCACAGCCAAGCTGATGCCCTTCTGGGGCGACGACCCGAGCCGCGTGGTGGTCGACGAGATGGTGGGCGTGTGGATACCGCTGCTGTTGGCCGGCACTTGGTGGCAAGCCCTGTTGGCCTTGCTGCTGTTCCGCTTCTTCGACATTGTGAAACCTTTGGGCATTCGCTCTTTCGACCGCCGCAAAGGTGCCTTTTGGGTGATGTTCGACGACATTTTGGCCGGCATCTATTCGGCCATCGTCTTATACCTTATTATATTAATAGGCGCATGGGTAGGATAAGACACGAGCTCTGGATGTTCTGCAAAGCCCAGCTGTCGGCCCAAGTGGCCACGCTGGTCGACTTCACCGTTTCGCTTCTGCTGAAAGAAGTGTTCGGCATGTGGTACGTCTGGGCTTCGTTTCTCGGCGCCTTGTCGGGCGGCCTCATGAACTGCATGGTGAACTACCGCTGGGTGTTCGATGCCGACGGGCTGAAGAAGAAGAACGTGGTGGTGAAGTACTTCATGGTCTGGACGGGCAGCATCCTGCTCAACACGCTGGGCACCTACCTGCTCACCGAGCTGTCGCAGCAGTACTTCCTCTTTGCCAAGGCCGTGGTGGCCGTCAGTGTGGGCTTGCTGTGGAACTACCAGCTGCAGCGCCTGTTCGTCTATCGCGACACGCACATCATAGAAAAAATACATAAAAAGAAAAAGATATGAACTACAGAGACTTTTTACAAAAAGTGATTTACGTGGTCATCAACCCCATCATCAAGGGCATGATACGCATCGGCATCACGCCCAACCTGGTGACCACGCTCGGATTCGTAGGCAACCTTGTGGCCATGTGGCTCTTCCTCGAGGCCGCGCTGGCCTTTGGCGAGGGCAACATGCCGTGCGCCTATGCCTACATTGGCTGGGGCGGCGCCATCATCCTCTTTGCCGGCCTGTTCGACATGATGGACGGCCGACTGGCCCGTCTGGGCAACATGTCGTCGGTGTTTGGCGCCCTTTGGGACTCGACGCTCGACCGCTACAGCGAGTTGGTGACGCTGTTTGCCATCGTCATGGTGTTTGTCAAGGCCGACTGGTTCTGGATGAGCGTCGTCACGTTTGCCGCCCTGGTGGGCTCCATCATGGTGAGCTACGTGCGTGCCCGTGCCGAGGGTTTGCAGATAGAATGTAAGGTGGGCCTGATGCAGCGCCCCGAGCGCGTGGTGGTCACGGCCTTCGTGGCCATCATGACCGGTCTGACCGCCAACCTGTGGTGGCTGGCGGGCGGCATGATTCTGATAGCCGTGCTGGCCAACATCACCGCCTTCTGGCGCATTGCCCACTGTAAGAAAGAATTAGAGAAGAAGGCATAGCGATGAAACTTTTCGACCTCTCTACAATGACCCGACAGGAAATAACTGTCGAGCTGCTGGTCAGTGCCGCCTTCCTCGTCTTCCAGGGCACCGTCGTCGGACTGCTGCCTGCCCATGTCTTCATGGTGGTGCTGTTTGGCGTGCTCTTCTTCGCCAGCCCTGCCACCCGCCGACTGGCCGTGGCGCTGCTGCCCTTCGTGGTGTTCGAGATGGCCTACGACTGGATGCGCCTGTACCCCAACTACAAAGTCAACCCCATCGACATTGGCGGCATCTACGAAGCCGAGAAGGGGCTCTTCGGCATTGCCGCCGAAGGCCAGACGCTCATTCCCGGCGAGTGGTTTGAGCTGCACAACTGCGCCGTGGCCGACTTCCTGGCCGGCGTGTTCTACCTGTGCTGGGTGCCTGGCCCCATTGCCTTCGGCCTTTGGCTCTACTTCAAGGGCCACGAGCGCATGTACCTGCGCTTCGCACTGGCTTTCCTGTTTGTCAACTTCGTGGGCTTTGCCGGCTACTACATCCACCCGGCCGCCCCACCCTGGTATGCCATCAACTTTGGTTTCGAGCCCGACTTCTCTACGCCGGGCAACGTGGCCGGATTGGGCCGCTTCGACGAGCTGATAGGCATCCCCGTGTTCAGCAGCATCTACGTGAACAACTCCAACATCTTTGCCGCCGTGCCCTCGCTCCACGCCGCCTACATGCTCGTGGCCACCATCTACGCCATAGGCTCGAAGCAGAAGTGGGGACTGGTGGCCGTCATTGCCATAGTGACCGTGGGCATCTGGTGGACGGCAGTCTACTCCACCCACCACTACATCATCGACGTGCTGCTGGGCATCCTGACGGCATTCGTCGGCGTGCTGGTCTTCGAGAAGGTGCTGATGCGCTGGCCCGCGTTCAGCCGTTTTGTGGACCGCTACAGCGCCTATATTAGAAACTAAAAAGCAATACAGCGTTTTAACAATGTTAATACAGCGTTTTAACAATGTTAATATAGTGAATTAACAATGTTAAAACGCCGTATTAGTTTTCTTAACCTTTTACCTAATGAACAGCAGTTCGCGGTACTTCGGCAGCGGCCAGAGGCCGTCGTCGACAATCAGCTCCAGCTTGTCTATCTGGTAGCGAATCGTGTCGAGCTTAGGCTCCACCGTGTCGTGATAGGCAATGGCCTTCTGGTGTTCATCCTCAATCTTGTTGGCCTGCTTACGGGCATCGACCAGTTCTTCCACGCCCTTCTCGATGGCACTGGTGCGCTCGGCAATCTCCTGAATGATTTGCTTGTTGCGCGCCGAGAGCTTGTCGGCTGTGTCGATGGGGAAGACCACGGCCATGTTGTTCACGTTCTGCAACAGCTGGCTCTGGTAGCGGGTGGCCACGGGTATGATGTGGTTCATCGAGAGGTCGCCCAGCACGCGGGCCTCTATCTGAATCTTTTTCGTATAGGTCTCCCACTTCACTTCGTTGCGGGCTTCCAGTTCCTTGCGGGTCATCACGCCCAGGCTCTCGAACATCTGGATGCTCTTCTCGTCGAGGTAGCGCTCAAAGATTTTCGGGCACGACTTCTCCACATCGAGACCGCGCTTCTGTGCTTCAACCACCCACTCGTCGGAGTAGCCGTTGCCGTCGAAACGAATGGGCTTACAGGTCTTGATGTCCTCGCGCAGCACGTCGATGATGGCATGGAACACGGCGCTGTGTTCTGTGCCTGCCAGTTTCTTCTCGAACTCAGGGATACGGGCGTCCACGCGCTTCTTGAACTCCACCAAGGCTTCGGCCACGGCACTGTTCAGGGCAATCATGGCCGAGGCGCAGTTGGCCTCTGAACCCACGGCGCGGAACTCGAAGCGGTTGCCGGTGAAGGCGAAGGGCGACGTGCGGTTGCGGTCGGTGTTGTCGATGAAGAGTTCGGGAATCTCGGGAATGTCCATCTTCAAGCCTTGCTTGCCGGCCATCGCGAGAATGTCCTGCACGTCGGCCTTCTCGATGTGGTCGAGCAGTTCGCTGACCTGCTTGCCGAGGAACGAGGAGATGATGGCGGGCGGTGCCTCGTTGGCGCCCAGACGGTGGGCATTGGTGGCCGACATGATGCTGGCTTTCAGCAGACCGTTGTGGCGCCAGACGCCCATCAGCGTTTCAACGATGAAGGTGGCGAAGCGCAGGTTTTGCTCGGCCGTCTTGCCGGGAGCATGCAGCAGCACGCCGTTGTCGGTCGACAGGCTCCAGTTGTTGTGCTTGCCCGAGCCGTTGATGCCTGCGAAGGGCTTTTCGTGGAGCAGCACGCGGAAGCCGTGCTTGCGGGCCACGCGCTTCATGAGCGACATGAGCAGCATGTTGTGGTCCACGGCCAGATTACACTCCTCGAATATCGGTGCCAGCTCAAACTGGTTGGGCGCCACCTCGTTGTGGCGCGTCTTGCAGGGGATGCCCAGTTCGAGCGCCACGATTTCCAACTCACGCATGAAGGCAGCCACGCGCTCGGGTATGGCTCCGAAGTAGTGGTCGTCCATCTGCTGGTTCTTGGCCGAGTCGTGGCCCATCAGCGTGCGCCCTGTCAGCAGCAGGTCGGGACGAGCCGAGTAGAGCCCTTCGTCCACGAGGAAGTACTCCTGCTCCCAACCAAGGTTCGAGGTCACCTTCTTCACGCTCGGGTCGAAATAATGGCATACGTCCGTGGCAGCCACGTTCACGGCGTGGAGAGCGCGCAGCAGCGGAGCCTTGTAGTCGAGTGCCTCACCCGTATAAGATATAAATACGGTGGGGATGCAGAGCGTGTCGTCGATGATGAACA
>CAMOTK010000081.1 GCA_946625715.1 uncultured Prevotella sp.
TCGCTCATATTTCGCGTATTTGGCGGCGCGGAAGACTTTGTTTGAAAAATCGCGATTCTCGCGAAGGCTTTTGTCGGGATATTTCCAAGTCCCGCCCCACCCCATTCCGAGCAAGAACGCGGAAACGCTTAAAAAGTATTAAAATGTAAACAAATCAAACTTTTTTCGTGTTTTGATGAAAAAAAGTGGGGAAAAGTGGTGGAATGTGGGGGGAAATACCTATCTTTGTCGGCGAATTGGTTATTAGAATAAGTACACATGCGATTTTTAGGCAATATAGAAGCAAAAATAGACGCTAAAGGCAGAGCCTTTCTGCCCGCCACGTTCCGCAAGGTGCTCCAGGCATCAGGCCAGGAGACCCTGGTGCTGCGCCGCGACGTCTTCCAGCGCTGTCTGGTGCTCTATCCCGAATCGGTGTGGAACGAGCGCATGGACATGCTCAAGCAGAAGCTCAACCAGTGGAACGCCCAACACCAGCAGATGCTGCGCCAGTTTGTGGCCGAAGCCGAAGTGGTGAGCCTCGACGGCAATGGGCGCTTCCTCATCTCGCGCCGGTTGCAGAAGGCTTCCGACATCGAACAGGCCATCCGCTTCATCGGCATGGACGACACTATCGAGATTTGGTCGGAAGAGACCATCAGCCAAGCGCTCAAGACCGAAGAAGACTTCGGCGCCGAGCTGGAGAAAATCATGAACATTGAGTTCTAAGCCAATGGTCCAGATAATAGACAGCTACCACGTGCCAGTGCTCTTGCAGGAGAGCATCGACGGCTTGAACATTCAGCCCGACGGCATCTATGTCGACGTGACCTTCGGCGGCGGCGGCCATTCCCGCGAGATACTCCGCCGCCTGGGACCGAAAGGCCGCCTCTTCAGCTTCGACCAGGATGCCGATGCAGAGCAAAACATCGTGGACGACGACAGGCTGACCTTCGTCAGAAGCAACTTCAGATATCTGAAAAACTGGATGCGCTACTACGGCGTGGAACAGATAGACGGCCTGCTGGCCGACCTGGGCGTTTCGAGCCACCACTTCGACGATGCCGAGCGCGGCTTCTCGTTCCGCTTCGACGCGCCGCTGGACATGCGCATGAACAAGCAGGCAGCCACCAATGCGGCCGACGTGGTCGGCAACTACAGCGAAGAGCAACTGGCCGACGTGTTCTACCTCTACGGCGAACTGAAGCAGGCGCGACGCCTGGCCGCGAAAATCGTGAAGGCAAGACAGAAAAGCCCCATCAGAACCACAGGCCAACTGCTGAGCGCTCTGGGCGTAGACACTGAGAAGGAGAGCGGACCAACGACAAACGATAATGCTCAATTGTCCATTCTCAATGCTCAATTGAAGAAAGACCTGGCCCGACTGTTTCAGGCCCTGCGCATAGAAGTGAACCACGAGATGGACGCCCTGAGCGAGATGCTCTGCGGCGCCCGCGACCTGCTCCGCACAGGCGGCCGGCTGAGCGTCATCACCTACCACTCGCTGGAAGACCGCATGGTGAAGAACATGATGCGGGCAGGCAACATAGAAGGCAAGGTGAAGCAAGACTTCTTCGGGCGCACCGACGCCCCCTTCCGCACGATGGGCAACAAGGCCATCACACCTACCGACGACGAACAAGCGCGCAACCCGCGTAGCAGGAGCGCCAAACTCAGAATAGCCGAAAAGGCATAAGGAACAATGACAAAAGCAGACAACGACACGAACCGGAACGACCTGAACGAGGCTCAGAAGGCCCCGAAGGGCGACGCCCAGCAGAAGCACGACGACGGCCAACAGCTGAAGGACATCATCCAGAAGCTGAAGAACAACGTCAGCGAAGAGGACGCCTCGCCCACAAGCACGCTGACGCTGCGCAAAATTCTCGGTGGCGACATCCTCTCCGCCGACATGGTGCGCCGCCAGATATGGCTCTGTCTGCTCATCCTCTTGCTCACGGTCATCTACGTGGGCTTCCGCTACCAGTGCCAGCGCGACATGATTGCCATCGACAAGCTGAAGGTAGAGCTGAAGGACGCCAAGTACAAGGCCCTCACCAGCTCGAGCGACCTCACCGAGAAATGCCGCGAGAGCCACGTGCTCGACGCCCTCAAGGCCAACGAAGACTCGCTGCTCCACATTGCCGACCGTCCACCTTTTATTATAAATGTACCCGAATAAGACAGCTATGAGTAAGTTTAAGTCTGAAAAAGTCATGCCGCGGTTCTTCGCAATCGCCATCATCCTCACCCTATCGGGCGTTGCCGTGGTGGGCAAGGCCTTCTACACCATGACGGCCAAGAAAGACTACTGGGAGCAGGTGGCCGCACGCGAGAAGCGCGTCAACGACACCATCGCCTCGAACCGTGGCAACATTCTCAGTTGCGACGGACAGCTCATGGCTTCGAGCATACCGCAATACAAGATTTACATGGACTTCAAGGCCGGCGGCTTCAAGAAAGACTCGCTGCTCGGCGCGAAGATGGACTCCATCTGCGAAGGACTGGCCGCCATCTTCCCCAAGACGGCCGAGGAGTTCCGCCACGACATAGAGAAGGCCCGCAAGGACTCGCTGCGCCACTGGGCCATCTGGCCCCACCGCATCTCCTACAACGAGTTCTGCGAAGTGAACAAACTGCCTGTCTTCAGACTCGGCAAGTATAAGGGCGGCTTCCACTACGACCCGTTCAACGCCCGCCGACGCCCCTTCGGCTCGCTGGCTCAGCGCACCATAGGCGACATGTTTGGCGCCATCGACTCGGCACGCTGCGGACTGGAACTGTCGTTCGACTCGCTCCTGCGCGGCGAAAACGGCATCGTACACGTGCAGAAGGTGCTCGACCGACGCATGCAGATTGTCGACAAAGCCCCCGTCGACGGCTATGACATCGTGACCACCATCGACGTTTCCATGCAAGACCTGGCCGAGCGTGCCGTCATCGACGAGCTGAAGCTCATCGGCGGCGACCTGGGCGTGGCCATCCTCATGGAAGTGAAGACGGGCGACGTGAAGGCCATCGTCAACATGACGCGCTGTGCCGACGGCGAATATCGCGAGATTAAGAACAACGCCGTCTCTGACCTGCGCGAGCCGGGCTCCGTGTTCAAGACGGCCAGCATACTCGTGGCTCTCGACGCCGGCGTCTGCGACACCACGAAGTGGGTCGACACGGGCAGCGGCGTGTGGAACATGCACGGCCGCGACATGAAGGACCACAACTGGCGCAAGGGCGGCTACGGCACCATCTCGCTGCCGCGCACCCTCGAGGTGAGCTCGAACATCGGCGTGTCGCGCATCATCGACGAGTACTTCGGCAGCCATCCCGAGAAGTTTGTCAAGGGCATCTACAAGACCGGTCTGGCCACCGACCTGAAGCTGCCCATCGTGGGCTATGCCAAGCCGCGCATTCGCATGCCGGACTACAAGACCACCAACCGCGCCCTCTACTGGAGCAAGACCACCCTGCCCTGGATGTCGATTGGCTACGAAACACAGATACCGCCCATCTCTACCCTCACGTTCTACAACGCCATTGCCAACGACGGCAAGATGATGCGCCCGCGCTTTGTCAAGGCGCTGCAGAAGAACGGCGAGGTGGTCAAGGAGTTCCCGCCCGAGGTCATCATCGAGCATATTGCCAAGGACAAGACCATCAAGACCATGCAGACCATCCTCGAACATGTGGTCAGCCAAGGTCTCGGGCGCAAGGCCGCCCCACTCTCGCGCGCCTTCAAGGTGGCCGGAAAGACCGGCACGGCACAGATTGCCGAGGACGGACAGAGCTACCACAGCGGCACCATGAAGTACTGGCTGTCGTTTGCCGGCTTCTTCCCTGCCGACAATCCCCGCTATTCGTGCATCGTCTGCCTGAAGAAGGCGGGCCTGCCCGCATCGGGCGGCGGCATGTCGGGCGTGGTCTTCCGCCAGATTGCCGAGGGCGTCATGGCGCAGAACGTGAAGCGCAGCGTGGAAGAGGCCCGCGACACGGCATCGATTCTCATTCCTGAGGTGAAGAACGGCAACATCGTTGCGGCCGACTATGTGCTCAACAACCTGAGCGTGCCCACCTCGTCGGGATGGAACGGCAACATTGCACAGGGCAAGGTGTGGGGCACAACCAATCGCGAGGCTGGTCGCGTGACGGCCACCGAGCTGCCCGACAACCTGAACACCGTGCCTAACGTGGTCGGCATGGGGGCACGCGATGCCATCTACATGCTCGAGAAGCGTGGCGTCAGGGCCATCGTCAAGGGCCGCGGCCGCGTCAGCCACCAGACGCTCTCGCCGGGCACCGGCATCAGGAAGGGCATGAGCTGCACACTGACATTGGAATTATAAAAAAAGTATCCTATATGAAACTGAGCGAACTGCTGAAGAACATCAAGCCCACGACTATTCTGGGCGACACCGACATAGAAATCACGGGCGTCAACATCGACTCGCGCCGCATTGCCGACGGCCACCTCTTCGTGGCCATCAAGGGCACGCAGACCGACGGCCACCGCTTCATTGCCAAGGCCATTGAACTGGGCGCCAAGGCCATTCTCTGCGAAGACCTTCCGACAGAAGGCGCACCCGCAGGCGTCACCTTCGTACAGGTGCCCTCTACCGAGGCTGCCGTTGGCCCGGTAGCCACCATGTTCTACGGCAACCCGTCGACGAAGCTCAAGCTGGTGGGCGTCACCGGCACCAACGGCAAGACCACCATCGCCACCTTATTATATAATATGTTCCGCCGCATGGGCCACAAGTGCGGCCTGCTCTCTACGGTGTGCAACTACATAGAAGACCGCGCCATACCGGCCGACCACACCACGCCCGACCCCATCGAGCTCAACCGCTTGCTGGCCGAGATGGTAGACGCTGGCTGCGAATATGCGTTCATGGAGTGCTCCAGCCACGCCATTGCTCAGCAGCGCATCGGCGGTCTGACGTTTGCCGGCGGCCTGTTTACCAATCTCACGCGCGACCATCTGGACTACCATAAGACCTTCGAGAACTACCGCAACGCCAAGAAGGCGTTCTTCGACATGCTGCCCAAGGGCAGTTTTGCCGTGGTCAACGCCGACGACAAGAACGGTGCCTTCATGGTGCAGAACACCAAGGCCACCGTCAAGACCTACTCTACACGCACCCTGGCCGACTTCAAGGCCCGCATCATCGAGTGCCACTTCGAGGGCATGTACCTCGACATCAACGGTCGCGAGGTGGGCGTGCAGTTCATCGGCAAGTTCAACGTGAGCAACCTGCTCTGCGTCTACGGCGCTGCCGTCATGCTGGGCAAGCAGCCCGAAGACGTGCTCGTGGTGCTCAGCACGCTGAAGAGCGTGGCCGGACGTCTGGAGCCCATCCGCTCCAAGGACGGCGTGACGGCCGTGGTCGACTATGCCCACACGCCCGACGCATTGGAGAACGTGCTCAACGCCCTGCGCGAGGTGCTGGAAGGCAAAGAGGGCCACATCATCACCGTGTGCGGGGCCGGCGGCAACCGCGACAAGGGCAAGCGCCCGCTCATGGCACAAGAGGCCGTGAAGCAGAGCGACCGCGTCATCATCACCAGCGACAACCCCCGCTTCGAGGAGCCGCAGGACATCATCAACGACATGCTGGCCGGACTGGACCAGAAGCAGATGAAGAAGGTGGTGGCCATCACCGACCGTCGCGAAGCCATCAAGACGGCTGTCATGCTGGCCCAGAAGGGCGACGTCATCCTCATTGCCGGCAAGGGCCACGAGGACTACCAGGAAATCAAGGGCGTGAAACACCACTTCGACGACCGCGAGGTGGTACGCGAAATTTTTAACGCTTAAAACGTCATCACCATGCTATACTACCTCTTCCGCTTCTTAGAGCAATTCAACATACCGGGCAGCCACCTGTGGAGCTACATCTCCTTCCGCGCCCTGCTCACGCTGATACTCGCGCTGATTATCTCGGCATGGTTTGGCGAGTACTTCATCAAGTTCATGCGCCGCCGCAAAATCTACGAGACCGAGCGCGACCCGAGCATCGACCCGTTCGGTGTGGAGAAGAAAGGCGTGCCCACCATGGGCGGCATCATCATCATCGTGTCCATCCTGGTGCCCGTACTGCTGCTGGGCCGTCTGCGCAACATCTACCTGCTGCTCATGATTATCACCACCCTGTGGCTGGGCTTACTGGGCTTTGCCGACGACTATATCAAGATATTCCGTCGCGACAAGGACGGCCTGAAGGGCAAGTACAAGATTGTGGGTCAGGTGTCTATCGGCTTCATTGTGGGCCTCACGCTGTGGCTCAGCCCCGACGTGGTGGTTCGCGAAACGCTCAACGAGCCCGTCAGACAGAGCACCGAGGTCGTGGTGAAGCATAAGACGGAAGCGGTGAAGTCGCTGCAGACCACCATCCCGTTTGTCAAGAACCACAACCTGAACTACTCCAACATCATGGCGTTCTGCGGCAAGCACAAGGTGGCCATGGGCTGGGTGCTCTTCGTGGTGATGACCATCCTCGTGGTCACGGCCGTTTCCAACGGTGCCAACCTCAACGACGGCATGGACGGCATGTGTGCCGGCAACTCGGCCATCATCGGTGTGGCTCTGGGCATCCTGGCCTACGTGTCGTCGCACATCGGCTATGCCAGCTACTTCGACATCATGTACATACCCGGCTCGCAGGAGCTGGTCATCTTCCTCTGTGCGTTTGTGGGCGCCATGATTGGTTTCCTCTGGTACAACGCCTACCCCGCACAGATTTTCATGGGCGACACGGGTTCGCTCACCATCGGCGGCATCATCGGCGTGTGCGCCGTCATCATCCACAAGGAACTGCTGCTGCCCATCCTCTGCGGCATCTTCTTCGTGGAGAGCCTCAGCGTCATCATCCAGACGCAGTGGTTCAAGCTGATGAAGAAGAAGGGCAAGCGCGTGCGCGTGTTCCGTGCCACCCCCATCCACGACACGTTCCGCCGACTGGACTCTCAGCTCGATGCTACGAGCACCTATCTACTGAAAGGTTGGCCGCGCCGCCCCTTCCATGAGTCGAAAATCACCATCCGATTCTGGATTACCACCATCATTCTGGCGGCGCTGACCATCATCACGTTAAAGATTAGATAAGAAGAAAGGAAAAAAGAAATATGAAGCGAATTGTTGTTTTAGGAGCAGGCGAAAGCGGTGCCGGAGCCGCTGTTCTGGCCAAGAAGGAAGGGTTCGACGTGTTTGTGTCCGACATGTCGAAGATTGCCGACCGCTACAAGCAGATGCTCGACGACCGCCACATTGCGTGGGAAGAAGGGCAGCACACCGAGGAAAAGATTCTCTCGGCCGACGAGATTATCAAGAGCCCCGGCATACCCGACACGGCTCCGATGATGCAGAAGGTGCTGGCCAAGGGCATTCCCGTCATCAGCGAAATAGAATTTGCCGGACGCTACACCTCGTCGAAGATGATTTGCATCACGGGCTCTAATGGCAAGACCACCACGACGAGCCTCATCTACCACATCTTCAAGGCTGCTGGCTACGACGCCGGACTGGCCGGAAACATCGGTCACTCGCTGGCCCTGCAGGTGGCTGAGGAACCGCACGAGTATTACATCATCGAACTGTCGTCGTTCCAACTCGACAACATGTATCAGTTCCGTGCCAACATCGCCATCCTGCTCAACATCACGCCCGACCACCTGGACCGCTACGACTTCAAGATGCAGAACTACGTGGACGCCAAGATGCGCATCATACAGAACCAGACACCGCAGGATGCCTTCATCTACTGGAACGACGACCCCGTGGTGAAGAAGGAACTGGAGAAGTACGACATCAAGGCCATACAGTATCCGTTCTCGGAACTGAAGGAGAAGGGGTCTATTGCCTACATCGAGGAAGGCCAGTACAAGATAGAACAGCCCGAGCCGTTCAACATGGAGCAGGAGTCGCTCAGCCTCACGGGCAAGCACAACATCTACAACTCGCTGGCCGCCGGTATTGCTTCCAACATTGCCGGCATCAAGAAAGAGGTCATCCGCCGCTCGCTCAGCGACTTCCCCGGCGTGGAACACCGACTGGAGAAGGTGTGCAACGTCAGGGGCGTGCAGTACATCAACGACTCGAAAGCCACCAACGTCGACGCCTGCTGGTATGCACTGGAGTCGATGAAGACCAAGGTGGTGCTCATCATTGGCGGCAAGGACAAGGGCAACGACTACGAGCCCATCAAGCCGCTCGTGCGCGAAAAGTGCTCGGCCATCGTCTATCTCGGTGCCGACAACCAGAAACTGCACGACAACTTCGACCAAATGGGCATTCCCGTGCGCGACACCCACTCCATGAAGGAGTGCATGGCCGCCTGCTACGAACTGGCCAAACCCGGCGAAACCGTGCTGCTCTCGCCCTGCTGCGCGTCGTTTGACCTCTTCAAGAACATGGAAGACCGTGGTGAACAGTTCAAGCAGCTGGCACGCAGTCTTTAGAAAACTTAAAGAATGAATAAGAAAATAGGCAATCTCTTCAAAGGTGACAAGGTCATCTGGATGGTGTTCTTCTTCCTGTGCA
>CAMOTK010000082.1 GCA_946625715.1 uncultured Prevotella sp.
GTGACCTCCTGCGTGACAGGCAGGCATTCTAACCTACTGAACTAACGCACCAGTCATTTTTTTGATGCAAGCTGAAGTGTACTGAAGCGGTGCGTACGAGATTCGAACTCGTGACCTCCTGCGTGACAGGCAGGCATTCTAACCTACTGAACTAACGCACCTTGGAGTACTGCTTTTCGTTTGCGGATGCAAAGGTATGAATATTTTTTGAATCTACAAAACTTTTCCCTCGGTTTTTTCAAAAAAAGTCTGCATCAGATAGGCATTACAGTATTCTTTACCATCAAAAAGCCAGTGAGCTAAGGTTGCAGAAGTGTTCCACCCTGCCTTTTTGAAGAGAGTGAAAGCGGCTTCATTATGTATGCTTACATAGGCATAAAGCTGGTGCAGATGCAGGGTCTGGGTGGCGTAGCGAGCTACTTTCTCCAGAACGTCGAGGGCATAGCCATGATGACGGAAAGGTTTTTGAATGACAATGCCCAGCTCTGCGCGATTGTTGCTCGGGTCGAAGTTGAAGATGTCGAGCAGTCCTATGGGTTGGTGGTCGGCGATTTCAATCACCAGTCGCACCTGCCGGTCAGTATAGATATCGCCCGTAGCATGGGCAATATAGTCGTGCAGCACGTAACGGCTATAAGGAACGTTCGTAGCACTGACGTCCCAGATGGTACTATCGTTCTCTATGGCGTAGAGCAAGTCGAGGTCTTCGGGTTCTATGGCTCTGAGATGTGTCATGCTTAGTAGACTTCCTTGGGTGTAATGAGGTGATGGGTCTGTGTACTATAGGTGCCTAAGAAACAGTCTTCATCCTTCAGCTTCTCGTTCATGGCCACCACCTGCTCGTAAGAGAAGTAGTCGGTATCGAAGACGACACACGTATTAGGCTTGGTGATGGCCAGTTCGGAGTCCTTATCAACAAACTGAGCCATGAGGCCCTTACGCCGGGCGAGTTTCCGACACTCGTCGAGCATGCGCTGAGCACCGTAGAAGAGATAGTTTGGCTCGTCTTGCGAGTGGTCGTAGAAGCCCAACGAGTGCCGCATGCGGTCGTACTGCATTTTGAAGAGCGCAATAATGGCCCTGAGATAGATGGCAATCTTGACCGGCAGTGTGACTAAGAACGTGAGATGACCATAATGCTTGCGGAAGAATATGAGCATGGCCTGGTAAAACACGTGTACGTAGCGGAAACTGCTCTTGTGGGTGCTTTCGCCCTTATAGTGCACAATCTTGGCAGGAACATACCAGTTCTCCCAACCGCCCTTCAGCAAGCGATAGGACAGGTCGATGTCCTCGCCATACATAAAGAACGTCTCGTCGAGCAGTCCTATCTGTTCGAGCGCCTGACGGCGGAGCATACAGAAAGCACCGCTGATAATCTCTATCTGTGCCGGTTCGTCCCATGAGAGATGACTCATGTAGTAGCGCTTAGAATTGCCACACATTTTCAGGAACGACACCACGGGTGTTGGAATACCGCGTCGCGACTCCATAGCCACCGTTCCATTGGTGTTATACATCCTCACCCCCACTCCGCCGGCCTTTGGATGCGCATCCATGAAGTCGAGAACCTGGCGGATACTGCCTTCGGTGACGAAGGTGTCGGGGTTGAGCAGCAAGACATACTCTCCCACCGACTGCCGGATAGCGATGTTGTTGCCTCGTGCAAAACCGAGGTTATGGTTGCTTTCCACATAGTTGACGTCGTGGAAATGGTTCGAGAGATACGGCACCGACTTGTCACGCGAGTGGTTGTCGACGACAAATATCTCGGTCTCAATACCTTCGGTAGCCTTCTTCACACTGTGAATACACTGCTCCAGATAGTATTTGACGTTGTAGCTGACTATGATAACTGACAGTTTCATGCTTCAGGTGATTCAATCTCGCTTAGGCAGCGGCCCAAGGACGGATAGACAAACGGCAGACAGAGCAGTCCGATGATAGCCATGTAACCAAATGACGTGTTCATATATAAATAATAAAATAAGGTGTTGATGACCATCGGGTCAAGCAGCATGGCGAGACGTACAACACCCCACTTCTGCAAGCCTTCGGCTTTCTTTTCCACCAGTTCGTTGTGTATGCGCTTAAACTTGAATAGGCGCATCGACAGCGGTATGAGCGCAATAGTGAGCAGCTCCATCAGGGTGACGAGCACAAACTCCACATTGGCACTGATGCCTGCCAGCACGCCGGTCTCGAAGAGTCCGCTTTCGAAGACGACCACGAGCACGATGGCAATGCCGACGCTCATCCAAAGGAGCATCATGAGCAGGTTTCTGACTTGTTTGATATCCATGTTATTTTCCATCGAATAGAGTTCTGTTTAAGATTGACCGTCCGAGTGTGACCTCGTCGGTATATTCCAGTTCGTCGCCAACAGAGATGCCGCGTGCTATGATACTGACCTTCACATCGTAGGGCGCCAGTTTGCGGAAGATAAAGAAGTTGGTGGTGTCGCCTTCCATGGTTGAGCTGAGGGCGAGAATCACTTCCTTGATGTTGCCTTCGGCCACGCGACTGACCAGCGAATCTATTTCCAGGTCGCTGGGACCGATGCCGTCCATGGGCGAGATGATGCCTCCGAGCACGTGATAGAGGCCATGAAACTGCTGGGTGTTCTCTACGGCCATCACATCCTGGATATTTTCAACCACGCAAATGGTGGAAGCATCACGGCGGACATCGCTACAGATGGGACAGACGTCAGTATCGCTAATGTTATGACACACTCTACAGTGCTTCACCTCGTGCTTCATGGTCGTGATAGCCTGCGCGAAGGCGTCGACATCGTCGTTTTCCTGACGCAACAGATGGAGTACCAGGCGCAGAGCAGTCTTGCGTCCGATGCCCGGCAGTCGTGAAAACTCGGCCACGGCCTTCTCCAGGAGTTGTGAGGGATATTGCTGTATCATCGTATCAATGTTCTATTTCAGAGAGTTCAAGCCAGCGCATCGATTTCTCGTCGAGTTCGTCGTTCAGTAGCGGCAGCCGCTTGCTCATTGTGGTAATCTGTTCTACGGAGATGGTGCCCGACGAGAGGGCTTCCTCTATCTGCTTCTTCTCCGCCTCAAGTGCTTCGATGTCGCGCTCCAATTGTTCTAACTCGCGCTTCTCTTTGAAGGTCAAGCGACGGCGAATGACGGCTGTGGACTGTTGGCGGCTGGTATTGGACTGTTGGCTTTTGGGGGTTGGCGCTTGGCTGCTGGCTTTAGGCTGCAGGCGTTCCCACTCGCGATACTGCGTGTAGTTGCCGGGGAAGTCCTTGATATCGCCCTGTCCGCGGAACACTAACAGGTGGTCGACCACCTTATCCATGAAGTAGCGGTCGTGACTGACGACGATAACGCAGCCGGGGAAGTCCTGCAGGTATTCTTCGAGTATTTGCAGGGTGACGATATCGAGGTCATTGGTAGGCTCGTCGAGCACAAGGAAGTTGGGATTGCGCATAAGCACGGTGCAGAGATAGAGCTTGCGACGCTCGCCGCCCGAGAGCTTGTAAACGTAGTTGTGCTGCTGTTCCGGTGTGAAGAGGAAGTATTGCAGAAACTGTGTGGCCGTCATGTGTCGTCCAGCGCCGAGGTCAATGTAGTCGGCAATGTCGCGCACGACGTCGATGACCTTCTGCTGTTCATCAAACTGCATGCCTTCCTGCGAGAAATAGCCGAAACGCACGGTGTCGCCGATGTCGAAGCGGCCACTATCGGGCGGCACTTGTCCGAGGAGCATTTTTACAAACGTAGACTTGCCCGTGCCGTTGCTACCCACGATGCCCATCTTCTCGAATCGTGAGAAGTTATAGTAGAAATCCTTGAGGATAATAGTGTCGTCGAAAGCCTTCGACACATACTGGCACTCGAAAATCTTGCTGCCAATGTAGACATTGCTCGACTTCAGGCGCACCTGTCGCTCCTCGATGCGCTGCTTGGCCACACGCTCCAACTCATAGAACGCATCTTCGCGATACTTAGCCTTGTGGCCGCGTGCCTGCGGTTGACGGCGCATCCAGTCGAGTTCGGTGCGATAGAGGTTGTTGGCGCGTGCAATCTCAGCACGTCGATTGTCGATACGTTCCTGCCGTTTCTCTAGATAGTAGGCGTAATTGCCGCGGTAGGTATACATAGTCAGGTCGTCGAGCTCTAGGATGACCGAACAAATGCGGTCGAGGAAGAAGCGGTCGTGAGTGACCATGAGCAGCGTCTTGTGGCCGCGTTTAAGAAATCCTTCGAGCCACTCAATCATCTCCAAATCGAGGTGGTTGGTAGGCTCGTCAAGAATCAGCATGTCGGGCTCGTTGATGAGCACGTTAGCCAGTGCCACACGCTTCTGCTGCCCGCCAGAGAGCTGTCCCATGGGCTGATCGAGGTTGCGAATCTTCAGTTGGGTGAGAATCTGCTTGGCCTTCAGCACCTTGTCGGGGTTGCCCTCATGGTTGAAACAAGCATCGAGCACGCTGTCGTGAGCATTGAAGTGCGGGCTCTGTTCGAGGATGCCCACCTTAATGTCGCGGCGGTAGATAATCTCGCCCTTGTCGGGCGTGTCTTTTCCTGAAAGCAGCGAGAGCAAAGTCGACTTGCCTGTACCATTTTTGGCAATAAGCCCCACCTTCTGCCCCTCGGCCACCGAGAAGCTGATGTCCTCAAAAAGCACAAGGGCCCCAAACGATTTCGTGAGGCCCTGCACATCAAGGTATGGTGTATCTTTAGCCATCTGTCAACCTTCGTAGAGTTGCTTGTTGATTTGTGCGATGTAGTCGAGCACTTCGTCGCGTCCCTGTTTCTTCTCAGCACTTGTAATAAAGGAAGGTGGCATCTCTTCCCACGTCTCAAGCATCTTCTGTTCGTAAGCTGCCACGTTGTTGCGCACCTTCAGAGTTGACAGCTTGTCGGCTTTGGTGTAGACGATAGAGAATGGTATGCTCGACTGGCCCAGCCACTCCATGAACTCAAGGTCAATCTTCTGCGGTTCCAGGCGGATGTCGACGAGCACAAACACGTTGACAAGCTGCTGGCGTTGCAAGATATAGCCACGAATCATCTGGTCAAGTTTCTGCACTTCTTTCTTCGAGCGTTTGGCAAAACCATAGCCCGGCAGGTCGACAAGATACCACTCGCGATTGATGAGAAAGTGATTGATGAGCAGCGTCTTACCCGGTGTGGCCGACGTTTTGGCCAACCGATGGTTGTTGGTGAGCATGTTTATCAAGCTCGACTTGCCTACATTGGAACGTCCAATGAAGGCATACTCAGGCTTCGTGTCGTTAGGACACATCGACACCATAGGTGCGCTAATAGTGAACTCGGCTGACTTGATTTCCATTTATCTGATTCTGTCGAGCGAACGTACCAGTTTCTCGTCGGCAAGGATACCTTTGCGGGCGAGGAAAAGCAGAATGACGGCCACCATGGGGAAGGCTGCGGGCAGGTCCATGCTGATTTGGCCGCCCCACGACTGTGGCAGCACTGCCAGCACCACGTACCACGCCACGCAGAGCAGCATAGCCAGTATGCAGAGCTGTGCCTGCAGTTTACGCTGCTTAAAGAGAAAGATATCGACCAGCGCAATGACTGCAGCGGGAAGCATGAGTGCAAAGAGCGGCCAACTCTCAAGAACGCGCTGTCCCTTGTCGTTGGTAAGCCAAAGATTGAACACACGTGCTACCTGATGGCCTTCCACCTCGATGACGCCCACCTGCATCGTCAGGCAAAGGAGCATCATGATGAAAGCGCCTAAGAGGAAGAGTGTCTGCTTGCGTTGTATCATGCCTCGGCTTCTTGTTGCTGTTCGCGAGCAGGGTCGCGGAAGTAGATTTTACCTTCAATAAACTCCTGTGTAGCCAGCAGCGTTGGCTTCGGCAACTTCTCGTAATAGCGCGAAATCTCTATCTGTTCGCGGTTTTCGAACACTTCCTCAAGCGTATCGTTGTAGGAAGCGAACTCCTGCAGCTTCTTCGAGAGGTCTTCCTTAATCTGCAAAGAGATTTGGTTGGCGCGCTTAGCGATGATGGCCACGCTCTCATAGATGTTGCCGGTTTCGTCGCAGAGATCCATAATGTTGCGAGTCACAGTGTTAATGGGTGCTTTTGATTTCTTGTAATCCATTTCTTAATATAATTAAATTTTCAATTTTCAATTCTCAATTCTCAATTTTCAATCAGCCCTCTTTCGTATAGCGCTTGCACTTCTGAATGAACTTCTCGGCCAGACGGCGTTCGCGCGAGTCGGGAAACTCGTTGATGAAGCCGTAGCACTCGTCCTCGGCATCGCGGTAGCGCTCCAGTCGGCGCTCTTCGACGCTCTGCTCAGCCAGTTCGAACTTACTCTTCATGATAAGCAACGAGAAACTCTCACGCAGACTGGAGAACGGATAGGTTTTCAGGGCATTCTGAGCCGTGATTATACAGGCTTCAAGGTTTGAACCGCCGTTTGTGCAGTTGCCGAAGTAACCGCCCAAGTTGTAATAGAGCTGCGCGGAGAGCAGCTCCTTCATAATCAGCTTGTCCTGCAACTCAAACAAATGTCTCTGAGCCTGCGGGCGCAGTTTGGAATCGGGGAAGAGGTCGAGGAACTGCTGGTAGGCATTGATGGCACCGATGGTGGGTGTCTGGTCGAGACGTGGCTCGGGCGCACTCTGATAGAGCGACTGACCAACATAATATGCCGCATGCTCTGCATAGATGCCGCGTGGATAGGTACTGGAATACTTCTTGAACGTAGCAGCCGCCGATTCGTAGTCGCTGCCCATGTACTCGGCCATGCCCAGCATGTAGAGACATTCCTCCGCCTCGTCGGTGCCTTTCTTCATGGTGACCAACTCGCGCAGGAGGGTTTCGGCCTGACTGTACTTGCCAACAGCGAAAAGCTGCTTGGCATACTCGTATTTGTAGTTGTAGTCAGTGGTCTTATAGACCCTGTTAAACTCGGCTGCACAACCCGAAAAAAGGACGGCTATGCAGGCCAGTATGATGAGATTTTTCTTCATTTCTTATAAATTAGCATGCAAAGGTACTCATTTTTTCGCAAAAAACCAAGCCTATTATGGTTTTTTTACGACTTATCACGAAGTTTTTAAAGATTTATTTGTAATTTTGCACACCCATTATGAAAGAATTCAAGCTTACATCGAAATATCAGCCTACGGGCGACCAGCCGGAAGCCATTCGCCAACTGACCGACGGCGTGCAGCGTGGCGACCGCGCACAGGTGTTGCTGGGCGTCACCGGCAGCGGTAAGACGTTCACGGTGGCCAACGTGATTCAGAACGTGGGTAAACCCACGCTGATTCTCTCCCACAACAAGACGCTGGCCGCGCAGCTCTACGACGAAATGCGGGGCTTTTTTCCCGAGAATGCCGTGGAGTATTATGTCAGTTATTATGACTACTACCAACCGGAGGCCTACCTACCCCATAGCGACACATACATTGAGAAGGACCTGGCCATCAACGAAGAGATTGACCGCTTACGACTGAGCGCCGTATCTTCTTTGTTGTCAGGAAGAAAAGACGTTATCGTTGTATCTTCCGTTTCGTGTATCTACGGCATGGGCAGTCCGGTGGCACTTTCAGAAAACGTGATTGAACTGCACCAAGGACAGACTCTCGACCGCAATGCACTGTTAAGAAAATTAGTAACAGCACTCTACGTACGCAACGACATTGAACTGACGCGCGGAACGTTTCGCGTGAAGGGCGACACAGTGGATATCTACATGGCCTACAACGATGTGGTGCTGCGCGTCACGTTCTGGGACGACGAAATCGACGCCATTGAGGAGCTCGACCCCGTGTCGATGCAGCGCATGGCGCGCTTTGCCGAGTATAAGCTCTATCCGGCCAACCTGTTTATGACGTCGCAGGAACAAACCAACCAGGCTATTCACGACATTCAGGACGACCTGGTGAAGCAGGTGGCCATGTTCGAGGAAATGGGCGACGAAATTAAGGCGCAGCGCATCAAAGAGCGCGTGGAGTATGACATGGAGATGATTAAGGAACTGGGCCACTGCTCGGGCATTGAGAACTACTCGCGCTACTTCGACGGCCGCAAAGCCGGTGAGCGCCCCTACTGCCTGCTCGACTTCTTCCCCGACGACTTCCTGCTGGTGGTCGACGAGAGTCACGTCTCCGTGCCGCAAATCTCGGCCATGTACGGTGGTGACCGCGCCCGAAAGACCAACTTGGTGGAGTACGGTTTCCGTCTGCCGGCCGCTTTCGATAACCGACCACTCACGTTCGACGAGTTTCAGGAGCAGATACACCAGGTCATCTACGTCTCGGCCACTCCAGCCGACTTCGAACTGCAAGAGGCCGAGGGCGTGGTGGTAGAACAGGTGATCCGCCCCACGGGCCTGCTCGACCCGGAGATAGAAGTGCGGCCC
>CAMOTK010000083.1 GCA_946625715.1 uncultured Prevotella sp.
AATCACACCGTTCATCGTCACCGTACCTGACTTGACGTCGAAGGTCGACGTCTGCGAGAGCTTGGCCGAGCGGTTGGTAGTGGTGTTGCCGCCAGTGTAGCGATAGGTGCCGCCGTCGAAAATCCAGTTTTGTGCAAACTCCACGCTGCTGCCGATGGCACTGGGCTCGCCGCCATTCTTCAGTGTGTTGAACTCCAGCACGCCGTCGTGTACCACTGTGGCGCCGGTATAGGTGTTGTTGGTGTTGAGGGTCAGTGTGCCGGCAGAGGCTTTGTTGACAGAAGCCGTTCCGCCGATGGCACCCGTACCTTCAATGGTGAGGTCGACGGGCTCGCTGAAGACCACTGCTGTGGGCGAAGTGGTCTGGCTGAGGGTCAGCGTGGCATCGCTTTCAGGTGCCAAGAGCACTTTCTTGTTTTCAGCCTCGGTGAAGTTGTATTCGCCGCTGTTCCAAGTGTAGTCGGGCTGGTAGCTGTCGATGTCGATGACGTCGGCCTCAAGCGGGCGCGTCGACATGGCAGTCTCTGCAGTGAAGCCCGAGTACTTGTCGCTGCCCTTGTAGGCTCTGACGCGCACGGTGTACTTCGTGCCCGGCTCAAGGTTGGCAATCGTAAAGCCAGTGACACCGGCGCCGACACGTCCCACTTCTGAGAAGTCGGCGTCTTTCTTCAGTTCCACGATGAAGCCATCCTCTTCGTAGGTATAGTCGCGCCAACTGACGACCAGCGTCTGCGTGGTGGCCTTGTCGAGCGTCAGACCAATAGGCGTGCGGAGGAAGAAGTCGCGGTTGTCGACGGTGATGCTGTTGATGTAGTTCTCTATATTGACATAGCCGTTGGCGGCCTTGGTCATAGCGTCGTCCTTGCTGGGGTCGGTGCCGTTGGCAGTCTCCCAAGCGTCGGGCATGCCGTCGCCGTCGGTATCGGTCTTCTTCACACCTTCGTAGACCTTCCAAGTGCTGGGCGCACCGTAGATGAGCGTCTCTTCGTTGGAGATGAGCGCACCTTTCTTACCGTAGCTCAGCACTTCGTCGACCATGTAGCAGTCGGCCATGTCGCGATAGGGCAGGGTAGCACCGACGGTGGGCAGGTTGGTCTCCAGCAGCGTCTTGCCGGGATTGAGCTGAAGCTCGGGATAGTCGTAGGGAGTCGACACGCGAGTGGCTGCATTGTAGTCGGTAATCTCGGTCGGGTCGAACACGCCGTCCATGTTTCTGTCCTGCCAGTTGTCTACGCCGTAGCAGTGGAAGTCGGCATTGCCGCCCGTAAAGGCAGCGCCACCTTTTGCCGGACCATTGATGAACAGGTTCGACTGGATGTTCACGTAAGACGAGCCTTCGGAGTCGCCGCCCATGATGTAGGCACCGTTCGACCAGTTGTACACAATGTTGTTGGCATACTGGTTGATGCCCTTAATCTTGTTGTTACGGGTAGAGTTGTCGCAGTAGAGGTTGCCCACGAGCGAGATATAGTCGGCCTGCATCAGTCCGCCGGCAGAGTGCGTCATGAGACCTTGGCCGATGATACTGTTCTGGAGCGTGATATTCTGCGGCGTGGTGCCCTTGCCGTCGGGGTTGATGGAGAACGTCTCGTCCAGACCCCAAGAGAAGGAGCAGTGGTCGAAAATCATGTTGGCACCATTGGCAATGCCGGCGGCATCCTTGCCGCTGTCGCCTTTATGACCCATGCGGAAGCGCATGTGGCGCACAATGATGTTTGAAGCGCCAGAGAAACTGACGCCGTTGCCGTAGACGGTGATACCTTCGCCAGGTGCTGTCTGTCCGGCCACGTAGAGGTTGTTGCTGAACACTATGCGTGAAGTGATGTTGATGACGCCGGCCACATCGAACACAATGATGCGGTTGGGCTTACTGACGGCATCGCGCAGCGAGCCGCTGCCGGAGTCATTCAGGTTGGTAACATGGTAAACAGAACCGGAACGTCCGCCAGTGGCAAAACGGCCCCAGCCTTGAGCTCCGGGGAAGGCCAGTTGCTGGGCCTGTGCTGACGAAATCATCGAAAGCAGAAAGCAAACGAAGAAAAGCTTTGCTTTGTTCATAATTTGTAGTTAGTTGTTCGTTATTGTATTTTTGTTAGTTTCAAACGCTGCAAATTTACAAATATTTATTAGAAAACTGATTTTTTTTACCTTATTTTTCAAAAGTTTCGTTTCTTTTCTGTAAATTTGCACCCAATAATCACTAAAAACAAAATACTATCGCAAATAATAACTAAAACAAAATGACAAAAAAGACAAAGCTGATGACCATGGGCGGCATGATTTGTGCGGCCATGTTTGCTGTGTCATGTCAGGACATCACCGACGACGATCACTATGCCCAGCCTTCTTGGCTGAAAGGCAATGCCTGGGAAGTGATGGAAGCCGACGGCAACTACAGCTCAATGCTGAAAGCCGTGGAGCTGACGGGCTACAAGCCTATCGTCAATGGTCAGACTATCCTGACTGTCATGGCTCCTGACGACGGGGCTTGGCAAACGTTCCTGTCGGAGAAGGGCTATTCTTCTGTAGACGACATGTTCCAGAAGGATCCCGCAGGGTTGAAGAAGATGGTGGGATACCATCTAATGTATTATGCCTATGATTGGGACAAGATGGTGAACTTCCGTCCCAATGAGGGCGATGCTGCTACGGCAGAACAGCGCGACCGCGATGCCGGCTTGTGGTATAAGCATCGTACCCGCAGCCAGGACGACATGGAGAAGATGCGTGGAAAACTGAACAGCCGCGACACCACGGTGACGGTTTACCACTACGAGCGTTTCCTCCCGGTGCTGTCTCATCGTTTCTTTGAAACTTTAGGCATCGATGCAAAAACCAACTACGAGTATTTCTACCCCGGTAGCCAATGGACGGGTGGCAGCAACGGCTTCAATGTGTCGAACGCCAGTGTCACCGACCAGCAGGCTGTCGTGACCGATAACGGCTATCTGTATCACGTCAATCAGGTGATACGCCCGTTGGAGACCATCTATCAGACGCTGAAGCAGAATCCGAACTACAGCGACTTTGTGGGGCTGTACGACCAGTATGCCGAGTTTGCAGAGGCCGACGAGCAGACGTCGAATAACGTCGGTCATACGGTCTATATCCTGACGCATGGCGTGCTGCCCAACATTGCTTGTGAGTGGCCCGTCACCAGCTATCAGGCCATGAACCAGCTGGAAAGCGTGGGCTACAGCATCTTTGCCCCCTCGAACAAGGCTATCCAGAACTTCTTCACCAACTACTGGAAGCCGGAAGGCGGCTACAAGCAGCTGGCCGACCTCGACCCGCTGGTGATGCAGTACTTCATCATGCAGTCGTTTGCAGCCAATGTGCGCATCGTCTTCCCCGAAGAGATTCAGAAGGGCTTGGTAGAAACCGCATACGGTACACCTATTAATATTAATACAGACGAAGTAGACGACCGCATGATGTGCGAGAATGGTGTGGTCTATGGCATGAACGAGATGGAAGCTCCCGCTATCTTCTCGAGTGTCATCGGACCGGCTTTTGCCGACACCACCTACCAGTGCTATCTCTACACCCTCGACAAGAGTCAGCTCGTGTTGTCGATGGCATCCAACAAGGTTGACTTCGTCACGCTCTTGCCAACAAACCTCCAGTACAATCAGAACCAGCCGCAGATGCGACTGAACACCACTACGGCCGGTCGTCTGTTGGAAGTCTATAGCGATTTGGACGCTAACTTTGCTACCATGGGCCAGAACCAGGCTCGCGGCATTGTCAACATCCATACGGCTTCGAACATTGACCACCTTGCCACTTCCGGCACGCAGGTGGTGGAGACCAACGAGGCCTTCAACTACTGGTTCGTGCACGACGGAAAGATTACTACCAGCGCCCGTTTCAACGAGCAGCTCAATCCTGCTTATGCCGAATCGCCCTTCGTGGCCTTCCATGAGGTGACCAACAACGGACAGCCTTGGGACAACGGTCGTGCTTATACCTACGACTCGCCCGACCTGTTTGCTGCTGCCTCGGGCGACGGCTTGATTCATCGTCTGGCTGTGGGCAACGACAAGAACTATGAGTACTACCTCTTCTCGCAGCTGCTGCAGAAGGCCGGACTTGTAGCCAATGGCGATATGCCGTCGCTGGTCAGCGAAGGCAACCGTCTGGTGGTGTTCGCACCGACCAACGAGGCCATCCGTCAGAATCTGGCCAAGATTCCTGGCTGTGCGGCTCTGACCGTTGCCGACGACTACACACTGAGTGGCACGCTTACTTCCACTGCTAAGACGCAGTTGGCCAACCACCTGCGCAACTACTTTATCTCATCTCTGATGAACACCGTCTCAACCTATCCCTATCCGGGCAGCACCTGCAAGGGACGTTTCTTAGCCATGAGCGGCGACTATGTTGAAATCACCGACAATGGCACCTTGGGCTTCGGTCGCGAAGGTGGTGCATCTGTTGCGGTCAGTCAGAAGTATTTCAGCCTGCCGTTTGCTTTCTCCGACGGCTGCTTACAGTTCATTGACGGCATCATTGAATAAATAACGTATTAGGAATAAAGCATTATGACAACTAAAACAAAGCATATCATATCAGCCTTCCTATTGCTCCTTTGTACGCTCAGTGCCGTGGCGCAGAACAAGGTCATCACCGGTAAGGTGGTCGAGCAGTTCGGCAACGACCTCGAGCCTATCATGGGCGCAAATGTGGTGCTGGTCAACAGCCAGAACCGCTATGTCAAAGGCACGATTACCGACATGAACGGTAACTATAACCTCGGTGTGCCTGCCGATGCAAAGAACTTGCGTATCAAGGTGTCATACATCGGCATGAAACCTCAGACGGTCAAATACACCGGTCAGACTCATCTGGACTTCAAGATGGAAAGTCAGGCTGCCCTGCAGGAAGTGACGGTCACCGGACAGCGAGGCGGACGCGACCTCATGGGTATCTCCCGCATGGAGCAGACGGCCTCTACACAGCGCATCGACCTTTCGCAGATTGTTGAAACGGCTCCTGTCACCTCGGTCGAAGAAGCACTGCAGGGACAGATTGCCGGTCTGGATATTAACCTCGGTGGCGACCCGGGTGCCCGCAGTAGTATCCGTATTCGCGGTACCAGTTCGCTCAGCGCTTCCAACGAGCCGCTGATTATCATCGACGGCGTGCCTCAGGATGTGGATATTAGCGAAGACTTCAACTTCTCTACCGCCAATGAGGAAGACTTCGGCGCACTGCTCAACATCGCACCGGCCAACATCGAGTCGATTGAGGTGCTGAAGGATGCCTCTGCCACTGCCATCTACGGTACGAAGGGTGCCAACGGTGTGCTCCTTATCAACACCAAGCGTGGCTCGATGGGTAAGACCCGCTTCTCGTTCTCGTCGAAGTTCACGGCCAAGAAAGAGCCGAAGTCTATCCCCCTGCTCAACGGTCCTCAGTATGTGGCCATGATGCAGGACGCTATCTGGAATGCAGCTAATGCCAAAGGTATCGGTAGTGCTACGTCGGAAATGGACATGCTGTTCAACTCGCGCGAAATCAACTACGATCCTTCTTATAAGTACTATGATGAGTACAACGTGAATACCGACTGGCTCGATGCCGTCAAGCAGAATGCTATCATCACCGACAACAACTTCTCGATGACCGGTGGTGGTGAGAAGGCCGTCTATAAGCTCAACCTGGGCTACTACGACGAGCAGGGTACAACCGTTGGAACAGGTGTGAAGCGCCTCAGTGCCGGCATGAAGATTACCTATAACTTCAGTGACCGCCTGCGCGTGCGTACCGACTTCTCTTTCTCTAACACCAACAAGGATGCCAACGTGCTCGACAATGCGCGTGCTATGGCACAGCAGAAGATGCCAAACCTGAGTCCCTACTGGATTGACGATGTAACCAAGCAGTCGACGGGTGTCTACTTCACCCCCCAGGAAGACTTCCAAGGCGCCTTCACCAGCATCAGCAGTAATAAGGGTAAGGACAACTACAACCCCGTAGCACTCGTGAACGAGGGTTACAACAAGACCACACAGCGCGACGAGAAGATGACCATCACGCTGGAGTACGACTTCCCCTTCCACCTGCAGTATCAGGGTTGGGTATCCATGAACATGCGTACCACAAAGAACAAGAAGTTCCTGCCGCAGGAAGCCACCGGCGTGCTGTGGACCAGCAACTTTGCCAACCAGAGTACGGATGCTACCACCGATGCTTTCTCGCTGCAGACCGAGAACAAGCTGATTTACAACAATACCTTTGCAGAAAAGCACAAGCTGATTGCTACGGCCTTGGTGAAGACCAGCGACAGCCAGAGCTTCTCTTACTCCAGCTCTACTTATGGTAATGCTTCGGCCAACCTGAGCGACCCCGTTGTGGGCTCAGTGGTGAACTCTTCGGGTTCGGGCAACTCCGAGCGCCGCTCGATTATGTTTATCGGTCAGGCCGTCTATTCTTACGACAACCGCTATGTGGTGCGTGCCACAGTCAACCGCGAGGGTAACTCGACGATGGGTAAGGACCGCCGCTGGGGCACCTTCCCTGCCTTCGGTCTGGCATGGAATGCTGAGCAGGAACACTTCTGGGGCGAGAGCGTCAAGAAGTGGCTCACCACGGCCAAGCTCCGCTTCGGCCTCGGTTGGTCTGGTACTTCTCCCTCGGGAGCCAGCATCTATCTGGGTGCCTACCAGAGCCTTGGTCAGTATATGGACATGCCCGCTATCTATCCTGTGCGCATGCAGCTCGACAATCTGAAGTGGGAGACCACCCGCGAGCTTGACTATGGTATCGACCTGCGCCTGTTCGACCGCTTGAACCTGACCATCGACTACTACGACAAGCTGACTACCGACATGCTGCTCAAGGATACGAAGCTGCCTGCTTCTACCGGCTATTCTTCAGTGAAGTACATCAACTCTGGCCGCATGAGCAACAAGGGTATTGAGATTCGCTTCGACTATGAGATTTTCCGCAATAAGGACTGGACCATCTCTATCAATGGTAACGTGAGCCGTAACGTCAACAAGGTGAAGGAACTGCCCTCGACATGGGTGATGGATAACTACACCTTCGGCAACGGCAATTATGCTCTTCGTGTCGTAGAGAATGCGCCCGTTGGCTCGTTCTACGGCTATCGCTACTTAGGTGTCTATCAGAACATCAACGACACCTATGCCCGCAATGCCGAAGGCGCTATCATGAACGACTGGCAGGGCAATGCCATCACGATGAAGAACGGTACGGAGCGCGTTTATCCCGGCGATGCCAAGTACGAGGACATCAACCACGACGGCGTCATCAACGAGAGCGATATCGTCTATCTCGGCAATGCCAACCCGAAGTTCTTCGGTGGTGGCGGTTTCCAGATTCGTTGGAAGCAGCTCACCCTGACCACCTTCTTCTACGGCCGCTACGGTCAGAAGGTCATCAATGGTGCACGTATCAACTTGGAGAACATGCGCGGCAAGGGCAACCAGAGCACCGCCGTGCTGCACCGCTGGCGTGCTGAGGGCGACGACACCGACATTCCTCGCGCACTCTACAACATGGGCTACAACTACTTAGGTAGCGACCGTTTTGTCGAGAATGCCTCTTTCCTGCGTCTGAAGACCCTCTCGCTCAGCTTCAACTTCCCCAAGAAGTGGCTGAAGAGCCTGGGTATCACTAAGCTCAACGTCTTTGCTACGGGCTACGACCTCTTCACCTGGACCAAGTATAAAGGCCAGGATCCTGAGGTGAAGATGCCTTCCGCTACCAGTCTGGTACGCGATGATGCTACCACGCCGGTATCACGCCGTTTTGCTTTTGGTTTGAATCTTGACTTCTAAAGAATGAATGATTATGAAACAGAAATATATTAAGATCATCTGCGCTATCTGTGTAATGTTCAGCCTCACGTCGTGTAACGACTGGCTGGATGTTCAGCCCAACAACGAGCAAGTGACCGATGACTATTGGAAGTCGAAAGAAGACGTGGAAGCTGTCATCTCCTCGGGCTACTACTACATGCGCCAGTGCGTGCCTACTTTCATCAAGTGGGGCGAACTGCGTGGCGGCATGCTCTATACCACCAATAGTAGCGACTCTAAGCTGCAGGACTTCAACATGATTCCTTCCAACGGTCTTTGCGACTGGTCGACGGTCTACAAAGTCATTGGTATGGCCAACTCCGTCATCCTGTACGCCCCCGGCGTCGATGACGATACGTATTATGATGCTATCCGCAACTCTCATCTGGCTGAGGCCTACT